>DVNA01000208.1 GCA_018714665.1 Candidatus Gallibacteroides avistercoris
ACATGAACTATCAAATAGACGAAAACGGATTTTACGGAACCTTCGGCGGAGCATACATCCCCGAGATATTACACGGCTGTGTAGAGAACCTTCGCAACAACTACCTTCCAATCATGGAAAGCGACGATTTCAAACAGGAATACGACCAACTGTTGCGCGATTACGTGGGACGACCCTCTCCCCTTTACCTGGCTCAACGCCTGTCAGAGCAATGCGGATGCAACGTATATCT
This sequence comes from Candidatus Gallibacteroides avistercoris, assembly GCA_018714665.1. GTDB lineage: Bacteria > Bacteroidota > Bacteroidia > Bacteroidales > CHK158-818 > Gallibacteroides > Gallibacteroides avistercoris. The sequence goes on from DVNA01000208.1 coordinate 233, forward strand.
GAAACGCGAGGACCTGAACCATACCGGAGCCCACAAGATAAACAACACCATCGGACAGATATTGCTGGCCCGGCGTATGGGCAAACGGCGTATCATCGCAGAAACCGGCGCCGGACAACACGGCGTAGCTACGGCCACCGTCTGTGCCCTGATGAACATGGAATGTGTAGTTTACATGGGTAAGACCGACGTGGAGCGGCAACACATCAACGTACAGAAGATGCAAATGCTGGGCGCTACCGTACGTCCGGTAACCTCGGGCAACAGGACACTCAAAGATGCCACCAACGAAGCCATCCGCGACTGGTGCTGCCACCCCTCCGACACCTTCTACATCATCGGCTCTACCGTAGGGCCCCATCCCTACCCCGACATGGTAGCCCGGATGCAATCGGTCATCAGCCGCGAAATAAAACGGCAACTGGCAGAAAAGACAGGCCGCGACTACCCCGATTACCTGTTTGCCTGCGTAGGAGGAGGCAGTAACGCCGCCGGTACCATCTACCACTATCTGAACAACGAGAAGGTAAAAATCGTACTGGCCGAGGCCGGAGGGAAAGGTATCGACACCGGAATGTCGGCGGCCACCATCCACTTAGGGAGATTGGGCGTAATACACGGAAGCAAAACCCTCGTCATGCAAAACGAGGATGGACAGATTGAGGAACCCTACTCCATCTCCGCCGGATTGGACTATCCGGGTATCGGCCCGTTGCATGCCTACCTGGCCCAAACCAAACGGGCTACGGTACTGGCCATCAACGACGACGAGGCACTCGAAGCGGCATTCAACCTGACCCGTACCGAAGGCATCATCCCCGCTCTCGAATCGGCACACGCACTGGGAGCGCTGAAAAAAACAAAGTTCAACCCGAGCGACGTAGTTGTCCTGACCGTATCAGGCCGAGGAGACAAAGATATAGAGACCTACATCAACGCACTAAAAAATAATCACTAACATGACACACTATTCATTTCATACCGTCAGCAAACAGGTGCTGGGAGACCTGCACACCCCGGTAAGCATCTACCTGAAAGTACGCGATGTATATCCGCAATCGGCGCTGTTGGAGAGCTCCGACTACCACGCCGGCGAAAACTCCCTGTCGTACATTGCCCTCTGTCCGTTGGCCAGCATCGGCATCAACAGCGGAAAAGTTACCTCGAAATTCCCCGGCAACCGGTGCGAGGAGGAGTTCCTGTCAGAAACTTTCTCGGTAGGCGATGCGCTGAACGGGTTCTTGAAACGGTTTACCGTTACGGGAGAACAGGCCGGCGTTTGCGGACTGTTCGGCTATACCTCGTTCAACGCCGTAAGATATTTCGAGAACATCCCCGTTATCGAAAGCCACGACGACCGGAACGATGCCCCGGACATGCTCTATATTCTGTACAAATACACCCTGATATTCAATCACTTCAAAAACGAACTGACATTGGTAGAACTATTGTCCGAAGGCGAACACGATCACCTGCACGAAATAGAGTCGCTCATAGGTAACCGGAACTTCGCTTCGTACAACTTCTCGCTGACGGGAAGCGTACACAGCTCGTTGACCGACGAAGAGCACAAAGCCAATATCCGCAAGGGGATTGCCCACTGCCTGCGGGGTGATGTCTTCCAGATCGTTCTCTCCCGCCGGTTCATCCAACCCTTTGCCGGCGACGACTTCAAGGTTTACCGGGCACTCCGTTCCATCAACCCGTCGCCCTACCTCTTCTATTTCGATTTCGGCGGATTCCGTATTTTCGGATCCTCGCCCGAGACCCACTGCAAGATAGAGAACCGACGCGCCTATATCGATCCCATTGCCGGGACAACCCGACGCACGGGGGATGCCCGCAAAGACAACGAACTGGCACAGGCGCTCCTCTCCGATCCCAAGGAAAACGCCGAACACGTCATGCTGGTCGATCTGGCGCGCAACGATTTAAGCCGCAACTGCCACGACGTAAAAGTAGAATTCTACAAAGAGCCCCAATATTACAGCCACGTCATCCACCTGGTTTCGCGCGTAAGCGGAGAACTGGACGAGGGGGCCGACTCCATCCAGACTTTCATCGACACCTTTCCGGCCGGTACGCTCAGCGGTGCACCCAAGGTACGGGCCATGCAACTGATCAGCGAAATAGAACCGCACAACCGGGGAGCATACGGCGGATGTATCGGGTTTATCGGCTTCAACGGCAACCTGAACCAGGCCATCACCATACGTACCTTCGTAAGCCGCAACAACGAGCTGTGGTTCCAGGCCGGAGGAGGTATCGTAGCCCGCAGCAACGACGAGTACGAACTGCAAGAGGTCAACAACAAACTGGGCGCCCTGAAAAAGGCGATAGACCTGGCCGTAACACTCAAAAACTAATTCCTGTAACCCCTGTAAAAACAACTACGATGAGCAAGATATTACTGTTTGACAATTACGACTCGTTTACATACAACCTGTTACACATCGTCAAAAAACTGGGATACACCGACGTGGAGGTATACCGGAATGACCGAATCTCCCTCGACGAGATAGAGCGGTTCGACAAAATCATCCTCTCGCCGGGCCCCGGCATCCCTCGGGAGGCAGGCATCCTGCTGCCGCTGATCAAACGGTACGCCCCCACGAAAAGTATCTTAGGGGTCTGCCTGGGACACCAGGCCATCGCCGAAGCCTTCGGCGGAACACTGATCAACCTCAAAGAGGTACACCACGGCGTCAGCTCCTTCATAACGGTTACGGCAGACGATTACCTGTTCGACGGCCTTCCCCGTTCGTTGGAAGTAGGGCGCTACCACTCCTGGATTGTCAATCCGGCAGGGCTCCCCTCCTGTTTACAGGTAACCTCGACAGACGAACAGGGCGAAATCATGTCGCTACGCCACACCTCTTACGACGTACACGGCATACAGTTTCATCCCGAATCGGTCTTAACCCCGCAAGGAGAGAGACTGCTGGCAAACTGGTTAAAACGATAACCTCCTCAGGAATAACCCATAAATTCTCATTTTTCAACCTCAAACAAACCACTCGATGAAAAATATACTGTACCGGCTTTTTGAACACCAATACCTCAGCCGGGAGGAATCGAAAGAGATACTGCGCAACATCGCCCTGGGACAATACAACCCCGAACAGATCGCCGCCCTGATCACCGTATTTCTGATGCGGAACATTTCGGTAGATGAGCTGATCGGTTTTCGCGATGCCCTGCTCGAAATGCGCGTCCCCGTGGACCTGTCAGCCTACGACCCCATCGACATCGTCGGCACAGGCGGCGACGGAAAAAACACCTTCAACATCTCCACCGCATCGTGCTTTGTGGTGGCCGGAGCCGGATACAAGGTGGTAAAGCACGGCAACTACGGAGCTACATCGGTCAGCGGTGCCTCGAACGTCATCGAACAGCACGGCGTAAAATTCACCACCGACAGCAGCGTCCTGCACCGATCCATCGAACAGTGCAACATCGCCTACCTGCACGCCCCGTTGTTCAACCCGGCTTTAAAAGCCGTTGCTGCGGTACGGAAGAACCTGGGAGTACGCACCTTCTTCAACATGTTGGGCCCGCTGGTCAATCCCGTCATCCCGCGCCGTCAGTTGCTGGGTGTGTACAACCTGGCGCTGGCCCGGCTCTACGGCTACACGTTCCAGCAAAACAACTGCCAATTTGCCGTAGTACACAGCCTGGACGGCTACGACGAGATTTCGCTCACCTCCGAATTCAAGGTGTTGGGACAGAATAGCGAATCAATCTACACCCCCGAACAGCTCCACTTCAAACGTTGTCAGGAGGCCGATCTGAACGGAGGTAATACGCCCGAGGAGGCTGCCCGCATCTTCGACAACGTCCTGAACAACCGGGCTACCGAAGCGCAACGCAACTGTGTTATTGCCAACTCGGCTTTTGCTATTCAGGTGATAGAACCCGACAAAAAAATAGAAGAGTGCATCGCTATCGCAACCGAATCGCTCGATAGCGGACGGGCTCGTCAAACCCTCGAAAAGTTTATCGAAATCAACCAATAGCCATGGATATCTTAGAAACCATCATCGCCGCCAAACGTACGGAAGTGGCCCGGCAAAAAGAGGCTGTATCGAGCGAAATGTTACTGAAATCGGAACAGTTGCTGCGCCGTCCGCGTTCCATGTCGCAGGCTCTGGCAGAGAGCAGTACCGGTATCATCGCCGAGTTCAAACGCCGTTCTCCCTCCAAAGGGGACATACACCCTCAGGCCCGGGTAGAAGAGATCGTCCCTCTATACGAACAGTCGGGAGCATCGGCCATCTCCATCCTGACGGACGAACCCTTTTTCGGTGGCAGCCCGTCCGGCTTCTGCCGGGCCCGAAAGTTGGTAACCTGCCCGCTGCTACGCAAAGAGTTTATCATAGACGAGTACCAGATACTCCAATCACGGGCAATGGGTGCCGACGCCATCCTGCTGATAGCTGCCGCCCTGACCCGCGAAGCGTGCAGCCGGTTCGTACAACTCGCCCACGAGCTATCGTTGGAGGTACTGCTTGAAATACACGCCGAACCGGAGCTGGAATACCTCTCTTGCGGAGCCGACATGGTAGGGGTAAACAACCGGAACCTGGGGACGTTCGTAACCGAGGTAGAGAACTCGTTCCGGCTGGCCGGACAATTACCGGCCGACACCGTCCGGGTATCGGAGAGCGGCATCTCCTCACCCGAAACCGTTGTCCGTCTGCGACAGGTCGGATACCGTGGATTTCTCATGGGCGAGAACTTTATGAAAGAGCCCAATCCGGGAGCTGCACTGCAACGATTCATCTCCAACCTAAACCAATCCCGGCCATGATTATCAAGGTATGCGGTATGCGCGAAGCCGAAAACATCCGCGCAGCAGATGCCCTGCCCATACAGATGATGGGATTTATCTTTTATCCCAAATCCACCCGGTATGTGGCCAAACGGCCCGAATATTTGCCCCGAAATGCCCGTCGGGTAGGCGTATTTGTTGATGAAGAGGCTAACCATATCCTCCGGATTGCAGAAGAATACGGATTAGACTACATCCAGCTGCACGGGCACGAATCGCCCGAACTTTGCCGACAGCTCACGGCAAACGGATTGGGCGTAATCAAAACCATATCCGTATCTGCGGCCGAGGATTTCGCACCGGCATCCCAGTACGAAAGCAGCTGCGCCTTTCTCCTGTTCGACACCCAGACACCGCAATACGGCGGCTCGGGGAAACCCTTCAACTGGGACCTGCTGCAACACTATCGCGGCGAAACCCCGTTCCTGTTAAGCGGAGGCATCTCGCCCCAAGACGCAGAACGAATCCAGAACCTCAGCCATCCCCGTTGGGCGGGCATCGACCTGAACAGCCGTTTCGAGAGTTCGCCCGGGCATAAAGAAATTAAACGTTTAAGCGACTTTATACATCGAATCAACCACCCCTAAACGAATCATACAATGAACAGAATCAACCGTTTGTTTTCAGCAAAAAGACAGAACATCCTGTCAGTATATTTTACTGCCGGACATCCTACGTTGGAAAGCCCTGCTACCATTATCGGCGAATTACAGCAACAAGGTATCGACCTGATAGAAATCGGCATCCCGTTTTCAGACCCCATGGCAGACGGCCCCGTCATTCAGGAAGCTGCTACCCGCGCCTTGCGAAACGGCATGACACTACGTAACCTGTTCGACCAGTTAACCGGTATCCGCAACCAGGTAACCATCCCGCTTATCCTGATGGGTTACCTGAACCCCATCATGCAATACGGTTTTGAAAACTTTTGCCGGCAATGTGCCGCTACGGGCATCGACGGCATGATTATCCCCGACCTGCCGTTTGCCGACTATATGCAGCACTACAAAGCCATAGCCGACCGTTACGACCTGCGTATCATCATGCTGATCACCCCCGAAACCAGTGACGAACGCATCCGCCTTATCGACCAACATACCGACGGATTTATCTACATGGTATCGTCCGCCTCGACAACCGGGGCCCAAAAAACGTTCGACGAGCAGAAACAGGCCTATTTCAAACACATCAACGGGATGAATCTCAAAAACCCGCGCCTGGTAGGGTTCGGCATCTCAAACAAGGCTACGTTCGAGGCGGCGTGCCAAAACGCCTCCGGAGCCATCATCGGCAGCCGTTTCGTGCAACTGCTCGAACAGAGCGATACCCCCCGACAAGCCGTATCCGAACTACTCGATGCGTTGAAAAAATAAAAAAAATATCGAGGAGTTCTTTAACTCCTCGATATCAAATAGATTCCTATACAGATTGTAATAATTCCCCATATTTTCATGGCGGATAAAGATTCTCCAAATAGATAATATCCAGCCAAAGCAACCAGGATATAACCGATACTAAGAAACGAATAGGCATAACTTACTTCTACCCGAGAAAGAACCACTATCCAAAGAATTACACTTACAGCATAACACAACAAGGTCATCCACAAATAGACATTGCTCATTAATGCTATAAGCTGAGAGTACGATATCGATGTTAAAGACAATCGTCCAATTTCAAGCATTCCCTTTTTTAAAAAAATCTGGGCAGCTGCATTTAAAGAAACACTAACTATAATAATAAAAATATTCACACTAAATAGATTTATTCAAAAAAATTCAGATATCCCTCATCTGCAAAAAGCAAAAGATCAAAATCCTCCTTACTATCCCCATAAGCGATTATGTTATATAAATCCCGATTATTCTTGATATCAGGATACGCCGACAACAACCTGTCCACCTTTTCTTTGCCATAACAATTATCGGATAGAAACAAGCCGGTGACCTGTCCATCGGGAGAGACCTCTATTTGAGTAGATAAAATATGCTGGATTCCCATTTGCCTGGCCCATGGAACAATCCAATTCTCAATAGAGGCACTGGCAATAACCACATCAACAGAATCCCTTACATACTCCTGAATCTGCAAAATTGCCTTTTCTCGACAAAAAGTCGGTATCTTCCTGGCAAAACGTTCACAAAAATCGTCAAACCTTCTAAGGGTCATATTCTTGAAAAAGTAACTGAAAACAACCTGTTTTGCGTAACTATTTTTTATTATACCCAGTTTATATAAAATCAATATTGGAGAAAGAAGTATAATCCCTCTAAAAAGAGCACCTCTCCCCTTCGCAAATTTTATAAACTCTATAAACGAATCTTTATTCGTAATTGTTCCATCAAAATCAAAAACAGCTATCTTTTTCATCCAATTTTATACAGGTATATTCTCCAATAAGAGTTTTCGTCTTCAAAAACTTTCTCCATAGAAAGGTTCAATTGATTAGCATTTTGTATCTCAACAGCAGAAAAAATATATGCGGCACCCATTTCCTGCAACACCGGAACATCTATATCCAGAGATTTAACTGAAATTGTATCGTATTTACCAACCATACAATTTCGCTTCAATTCCGAAGCATACATGTAACATCGACTTCCCCAATTATCAAAATATTTCTTCAAATCGGAATCTTTATCCAATTCCCTACAAATAATCCGTCTAAACTGATGTTTATATTCCAACGGATAGGATGTCTGATAAGAATCTAACGTAAAAAATCCGTTATAAATTGCCACAGAAGGATGGATACCCAAACAAATTACCCTATACTCGCTCTGGTCTCTCCCTATATAGTCCTTAATCTGATCAAAAAGAGCCGGAGAGAAAAACCGAGCAAAAGAAGGAGACCGACTCTCTTTCATAAAAAATCTTCCGGCAAGTTCCCGAATATTCCCTTTAAACTCTTCATTTTTATTCAAAACATACAAGAACGAAACTGCTATCATTGATATAACAAGAGCCTGAAAATAAACCGGTTTCTTACAACTTGCATACAACAATTGATTAGACACACTTGCCAATAACACTATCCACAAACCAGGTAATAAGAAATAGAATCTATTCCATTGAAATATCCGTATAATCGTTATATCCGTTTGTTTGAATAAATATAAATAAATCATATTGAGGATTAAAATAGATCCTATACATAAAATAATCACTTGATCAGTTTTCTGCTTCACACCCTTATTCAGAAAAAGTAAAACAAGCAACATGATAATACAAGGAACAGATGTAAATACCCCTGAATGATACTGTGTAACAAAGAGCAATTTTAATGTTTCATATAGAATATCTATCCATGAATACATGGACGAGAATTCCAAACGATGGCTTTGACTTTTTTCAAACAATACAGAAAATATCATTCTATATTCCGTCAAACAGTAAACAACCCCCAAAAGAATCAACCCTATAAGAAATTCTTTTTTTACTCGTTTAAAAACGCATAAACCATACATCCATACAAGAGATAATACTACACAGATAAAAAATCCGGTAAGAAAAAAAGAACTGCAAAACGGGAATAGCACAATAATAGCATAATTAAACCAACTATTTTTGTTATTCCATAAATTCAAGAAAGACCAGAACAACAGAGGTTGTCCCATTACGGTCAACCCTCCATATACCGTGTAAGTCGGTATTAGGGCAAAAAGTAAAGAACAAACCATTACCAAAAATTTCGTTCTTTGGTCTATCCAGGTTTCTGATAAAACATATTGCTTCAACAATAAAAACATTCCCGCATAAGCGATGAGTCGAGCCAATATATCATTGACTATATAGGCTATGAACGGACTAAATATCTGAAAAAATAACACCGTCATATTTAATGACGTCTGTAAGTAGTCCCTTGGTAATCCATTCATTACCTGCCAAATCATCCCATTATTATATTTATCCGATCCATCCAAAGTCATCCAAATCCGATAAATAAACTCCCCATCCAGATTATCATGAATAATAACATGAGAATTTTGACCAAGCCATAAGACTGGTATATAATACATCAAAATACAAACAACCCCACCCCAAAAGATATAACGGGTCTTTTCATTCTTTATCATAGATATAAAATAATTAAAAACGAAACTATCCAGCATGAAATAATGGTTTGCAAGATTCTGTCTTTTAGCAATATATAGGTAGGACTTCCACTTTTAGAAAAGACCAGCGCTTGCTGTAAATAACGTAATATCCCCATTATGACAAATATGCTTGTTATATATAAATAGTCGTTATTAAGTAATCTACATACCTCATCATCAACCGTGTACATGATATAGGCTACAATAGTAACTGCTGACAGCAAAGACAAAATACTGTTAAGAAACGGAATATTATATTGCAGGATATTTTTTCGAGTAACTACTCCCGATTGCTGAAAAATTAACACATCATCCCTACGTTTTGCAAAAGCCAAAAACAAGGCTAATAAAAATGTCATCAAAATGATCCACCTTGAAAGTTCTATATCTCCTGAGAAACTACCGACAAAAAGCCTCAATATAAAACCGACGGCTATAATAAACACATCAACAATGGCTATTTGCTTTAACTTTACCGTAT
>DVNA01000209.1 GCA_018714665.1 Candidatus Gallibacteroides avistercoris
GAAATTCTTCAACCCTTCGTCCGTCAAGAAGCAATCCATCCGGATAGACAGGGCATTTTTTTTGCATATCAAGATACCTTTGTGATGGTTGTAACGGTCGCTTACCGTATTTCCAGCCATATCGAGGTTGAATGTCAGGGTAGAGTCGGCGTTGAAATTTGTCCGGCTGTATTCCGCAGGCATACAGGTTACATGGTCGCGCAAGAAACAAGCTTTATCCGTATCAATATAAGAGGTAACATACTCCCACCCCTTGTTTAATAGCTGCATACAATCCAAATGGTCTCCCGTTTTGTAGATGCTGAGCCAAATCAGGATGTTTTTATCTTGATGCTCCATATGATTCTCTTTGCTCATTATCATCTCGGTAGCAACCAACTTGATACCGAAAGGGTATTGGTTCCAGAATTGTGCGTCGTAGTCTCCCGAATACTCCGGAAGATCGATGTATTCCAGGTTTCGGGCGATACCCATGAGCAGGTCCCAGTCGCCTTTGATCTGAATATTATCGTCCAAATATATTCGGTCCTTTTTATCGGGCACGCTGCGATGCTGGGCCAGCATTGCCATCGGGAAAATTATCCCGATTAGAAGGGTTATAAAGTGCTTCATTATAATGTTTTTATTTTAACATCTTTAACAATACCATTTTCTACCTCAATCCAATATTCTTTCGGATAGATGTAATATCCCCGATAGTAATATTTTTTAATTTCATTATTGCTCTTATCCTTTTCATTTCTATACAGATACACTCCGTTGGCACCTCCTACAATTTTACCTGTTGCCCATCCGGCAAACATCAGCCCCCGGTTGTCGTAAGGTATTCCCGTAATACGTTCCAATCTGCTCTTTAAGGTGTTGAATGAAAGAAGAGTCAATCTGTAATCGGGTGTTTCACTGACTAATCCATATTGAGAAATCCTCCCCACGAAGAGAGAGTCGTTTCTTATAAACCATTGTGCGGTAAAGCCTCTTTTACATTGGGGGTCGTCCAGCGCGTGATTACTTATAAGTGTTCTGCGTTCACTCTTTCGGATTAAGGAGTCTTTGATGCCGGGGAAATCGAGCAAGGGCGACTGATATATAAGTATCGTTTCTTCGTTGTAGAACAGCGTATCCCGCAAGGTATTGTCCCCGTTATATACATCCACGGGATAATATTTCCGAACCTCTCCGTCAAAAGTCTCAACATCGTAAGTCGAAGCCGTAGAGATAGGCGGCAACCGCTTCTCTATGGCACGGGTAACCTTTTTGATATCCTGCCTCAGGTATCTCTTTATCTCGCGTTCTTTTACCAGCTGAGCCAGTGATGTGCTCCATCCGAACAACAACAGACATAATAACATTACAATCTTTTTCATAATAGACTGTGTCTTGATTGTTTTTTTCTCTTATTAACATCTGATATTGTAATCGTTTTTTAAGTCAATACGATTTTTATATGAAAGGCGAGAATTCCATTTCACTTCATTATCATGTTCCCTATTTTTATATTTCCTATTCTTTGAAGCGGAACATCTTTTCAATGTCTTTCAGGTATTTGCTGTCGAAATTCTCCAACCCTTCGTCCGTCAAGAAACAGTGCAGCAACAGATAGGTTTTATGCGGTTTACTGTACATCAAGATGGCCTTGTGATGGTTGTATTTTTCATTCAATTTTTTACCTTCCAGATTTATACTGTATGTTAAAACAGTATCGGCATTGAAAACCTTTCGGGCATATTCTTGCGGCATATAGGTGGCTTGCGTGCGCATATCTTCGACAGATTTTTCACTATCCCACGCCAACTTGTCCAGATAATTACTGGTATTCCCGTAATTTAACCAAATCAGCATCTCCTTGTCTTTGCTGAAAATATGGTCCTCTTTGGTCTTTTTTTTATCTTTCTCTCCGGGAGCTACTAATTTAACGGAAGGGAAAGGATTAGAAGGATGAAAAAGCTCAGCGTCATAGTCGCCGAAATATCCTTGCTGCTCGGTATATACTATTGCATTGCTAAAAATAGATGCTGTTTTCAACTGTTTTCGGATAATCGTATTTTCGCCTAAACAGATTCTGTTTTTTCTTGTATTTTTATCTTTTGCCGATGTATCTTGTACCCATACAAAAGAGAAAAACATCCCGACTAAAAAAATGATGGAGCGTTTCATATTGGATTCGTTTTAAAGTTACAAATCATACTCTTGTTTAGATATTACGCCGTACGGAGATGATTGGTTCACGACCGAGAGACTTCTATATCGGAAGAGGGAAGGGCGGAAAATTGAGAACGACTTCCTACCGCCCCTTGTATCGTTGCGCCCAGCGAATCTTTTTTCTCTCTCGATTCTGCTGCATAGGGATGTTTTTCTAAATCTTACATAACCGGTATATTTTTAAAGGATTAGAAGAATAAGATACTATTCTCGTTTTTTTGTCTTTTATTTCTGAGCTTCCAACTCTTTGAAGCGAAACATCTTTTCGATATCTTTCAGGTACTTGCTGTCGAAATTCTTCAACCCTTCGTCCGTCAAGAAGCAATCCATCCGGATAGACAGGGCATTTTTTTTGCATATCAAGATACCTTTGTGATGATTGTAACGGTCATTTACCGAGTTGCCGGCCATATCGAGGTTGAATGTCAGGGTAGAGTCGGCGTTGAAATTCGTCCGGCTGTATTCCGCAGGCATACAAGTTACATTGCTAACAGTCCCCCAACCGTTATCCAATAGTTGCGCGCAATCCAACTGATTGTCTGTCGGCTGAATATTGAGCCATATTACGATATTCTTATCTTTATTCTCTATATGATTTTCTTTACCTCCCTTTTCTCCGGGCGCAACCAATTTGATGCCGAAAGGAAAATTCCATGACTGCGCATCGTAGTCTCCGGCATATCCCGGCTGGTCGGTATATGTCAGATTCTGGGCAATTGCCATGTCCAGATCCCAGTTACCTTTAATCAAGACATTCTCTCCCAAACAGATTCTATCCTTTTTTGAAGAGACCTTTTGTGCCAAAAGAGCTGTTGGAACAAACATGCAAAGTAAAATAATCCAGGTTCTCATAATCGTAAATTTTTAGTTCGACTCATTTTTCTTTCTTATCTCGCCGTGTGATAAAACCGAGGGTGTTATTTCTTTTGAGATTCTAAAAACAGAGGATAAAATATTGTATAAATTTTACTACACAAATATAAAAATAATAAAATATATATCCAAATAAAAGGAGCAATATTTAGCATGAAAGAATTATATAATAACAAGATAAATGAAACATCCAATTTTTTTTGTTTTTTATTTCTCTCAAAAAAAACAGAGCCGCCTCTAATCTCTTAGAAGCGGCTCCTTTGGGCCATAGAGCCTATACAATACTCATTAAAACTTTTCCATATTTTTACAACAACTGCTTTTGTAACACTTGTAGCCAATGCCGTAACCGGTCTGCCGTTTTATGGCTTTCATTCATCTCATCAAGAGGCAATCCCACAAAAACGCCGTCTATCATAGCGATCGAAGAGGAAAATGTATATTCTTGGGGATCTACGTTATTCCCGACAAACAGGCATCCAGACTCTTTCAATTCGTTGTATAACAATCCGACGGCATCACAAAACGTATCGCTGTACGATTCGGAGTCTCCACATCCAAACAAGGCAATTTTTTTTCCTGTCAAATCGCACTTTTTTAATGTTTTCACACCGTCATACCAATCGTCTTGCAATTCACCGTCTCCCCAGGTAGAAGAACCCAGTATCAACACTTCATACGGCGTTATATTTTCCGGTTTTATCTTTCCTGCATCCCAGATGTCGGTTGAAGATACTCCCAGCATTTGAGCTATCTGTTGGGCTATGCGTTCGGTTGTCC
>DVNA01000210.1 GCA_018714665.1 Candidatus Gallibacteroides avistercoris
CAGCATATAGGCGGATGGTGCCGCTGAATTATAGACTCGCGGATTCGGCAACGTGGCGGCAATCAAGGCACATTGCTGCCGGGTGAGTTTCTCTGCGTGCGTCTTGAAATGGAGTTGCGCTACGGCTTCGGCTCCGTAAATAAAACGTCCCATCTCAATCGAATTCAGATAGACCTCCATGATACGCCTTTTCCCCCAAATGTGTTCAATCAGGAAGGTAAAATAGGCCTCCAATCCTTTTCTGAAATAGGAACGTCCCGGCCACAGAAAAACATTTTTGGCCGTCTGCTGCGATATGGTACTGGCCCCGCGCGGCACTTTACGGGTTTTGTTCTCCTCCCACACTTTCTTAATCTGCTTAAAATCAAATCCGGAATGGGTAGGGAAAAGATTGTCCTCGGATGCAACCACCGCCTGGGCCAACGACGGGGAGATACGCTCCAGCGGCACCCACATATGACGGATGTATCCTTTCTTGCCCTCTGCCACACTCTCACAATAACGGATAATCATCAACGGTGTAATGGATACCGGGACATATTTATACACCAAAACCGCCAAAAACGAGGAGATGAAAAAAAAGGCTATCGCATAACCTATGTATCGGAATATCCGGCGTATCATACTCTTTTTCTCTGTTTCATATTACAACGAGCAAACCAATATAGCGAAGGACAAGAGCATAACGCCCGGAAACGGTGTTTCCGGGGTTAACTCTGCCCAACCGAATCCTATATGCTACAAATATACTGTATATTATTCATTTGCAAAACAGCCCCTTCATTTTATTTCAAACAGACAAACTCTTGCCAATAGCATAATAATATGGTCGAAAATCAACACAGTGTATGTTGTTTTTATCTATCTTTGGCCTCTTAAACAAGCTAAAAATCGACGCATGACCCCAGAAAAAGCCGCTTTCTACACCAGATTAGCCGAGGAGTATCAAATACAGTTGAATAAAATACAGACAAAGATTTACCACATCGGTACTCTCCGGTTGCTTTGTGTCATCCTGACCGGTGTATCGCTCTATCTTCTATATCCCCAGGGGAGTGCCACTCTGATATGTATCGGTTTAACAGGTATCGTCCTGTTCTGCTTCCTGTGCCTGTTCCACAACAAACTGTTCCACCAAAAGAGTTATTACCAATCGGCCATTGCGGTTTGCAGGAGGGAATTGCAACTTCTTCAATACGATTTTTCGGGAATCGGTACCGGGAAATCCTATCAGGATAACGAGCACGACTACACCAACGATTTAGATATATTTGGCGAGAAATCGTTGTTCTCATACCTGAACCGAAGCGCCTCATTAATCGGAGAAAGCCGATTGGCCGAAATTCTGCAAAACCCCTATACCGACACAGACGTTATCAAACATCGGCAAGAGGCTATTGCAGAAATGGCCGACAAAACCGAACTGCGAATCCGGTTTCAGGCATTAGGCGGTATCCAGGAGGAGAAGGCCGCGGACAAAAAGGAGATTCTGGCCCTGTCCAACATTTCGTTATCGCCGTCTCCTTTTTTGCGCCGAATCATCCAAATTCTTCCATTTTTCTGGGCTATCGCTATTCTGGCCGCAGCGACAGGCTTTATGAACGGCAATTGGCTCTTACTGCCTTTTCTGGCCTGTGCGACGTTGGCCTTTGCTCGGAACAAGCCGGTTACGCAAATCCAGACCCAACTAAGCAAAAGCCTCGCTTCGCTCAAAATCTATACCCGGCTGTTCGAGACAATAGAACAAGAAGCGTTTCGTAGCCAAGCTCTTTCCGATATCGCTTCGACCCTGTCGGTATCCGAAGAGAGAGTATCCAAACGGATAAAGCATCTGTCATCTATCTTATCCGATCTGGACCAACGATGCAACGTTATTGCATTTTTGCTGTTGAACGGCCTGCTCTTGTGGGATTTCAGGCAACTGGGAAGAATTTCCGACTGGCAAAAGGAGAATGCCCGGCAACTGAGCTCGTGGTTAGATGCCCTGGCCGAATTCGACGTTTACTGCACGTTCGGCACCTTCTGCTACAACCATCCGGATTATGCGTTTCCAACGTTGAACGGAACAAATACTCCCGTACTAAAAGCCGAAGCAATGGGACATCCGCTTATTGACCCGGAGATATGCGTCCGCAACCCCATAGACCTACCTGGACGTCCTTCGTTTATCGTCGTAACAGGTGCCAACATGGCCGGGAAAAGCACCTACCTGCGCACCATCGGCATCAACCTATTACTGGCCATGACAGGAGCCCCGGTATGCGCCAGCAAAATGGAACTGTCCCCGTGCAGACTATACACCAGCCTGCGGACAACCGACTCGCTGGCCAACCATGAATCCTATTTTTTTGCGGAACTCAAACGATTGCAGAAAATGGTAGAACGCCTCAAACAGGAAGAAAAACTATTCATCATCCTGGACGAGATTCTGAAAGGGACCAATTCCATCGACAAACAGCGAGGGTCGCTGGCTCTGGTTGAACGACTGATAAAACTGAACGCCGTAGGCGTAATCGCTACCCACGACCTGCAACTGGGGATACTGGCCGAGCAATATCCCCAACATATCCGGAATTTTAGGTTTGAAGCGGAGATCCGACAGGATGAACTTTTCTTCCCCTACCGGATACAACCCGGGATAGCCGAGAATATGAATGCCTACTTTTTAATGAAAAAAATGGGCATTATCATAATTTAAGATAGAATATCTTTATAATTCCTTTTTATTCGTACCTTTGCTTGCAAGAGAAAAACATTCAACCAAAATTATAAAACTAACCTATCATACAAAATCAAGAAATTATGAAAAAGATTTTTTTTCTTTCATTGTTGACAATAGGATTATTGATTGCTTCTACTCCGGCCAATGCCCAATTCAAAATCGGGCCCAAAGTGGGAATCAGTATGTCGTCGTTCGATTATAGCGACGGGAAAGACATCTCTTCAAAAACAGGTATTACCGCAGGTCTTTTGTGCGAATACATTTCACCTTGGCACGGACTGGGATTCGATGTGGCCCTTATGTACGAATCACGCCGTGCAAATTGGGAAAAAGACATGAGTACAGACCTCGACAACGATAAATTGACGGTAAACAACATGGAATATATCAATATTCCCATCAACCTGAAATGGAAATATTCATTGCCGATAATTGCTGTTTTTGCAACAGCAGGTCCTCAATTCTCGTTTTTAGCAGACAAGAGTATCATTGCCGGACAAATAACCGGTATCAAACGTAACTCTACCGAAATAGGATTCAACGTAGGATTAGGCGTCGAATTCTTTAAAGCCTTGCAGATATCGGCCGGGCACTATTGGGCTACCAACCCTATTCTGGAAACCAACGCCGGAGAATGGAAAGCCCGGACTTGGACAATAGGTGCAGCTTATTTGTTTTAAAAAACATCTATATAAAACCGTATTTAAAG
>DVNA01000211.1 GCA_018714665.1 Candidatus Gallibacteroides avistercoris
ATGGATTTGGGCCAGGAGCAGCGAAACGAAGTAAAAGTGGCCATGAACGATTTTAACGTCATTGGAGGTTTGGCCGTCGATTACAAGTTTTCTACGTTGTTGTCGGTTAATCCCTCCTCTTGGTTCGGACATAGGGAGATGTA
This sequence comes from Candidatus Gallibacteroides avistercoris, assembly GCA_018714665.1. GTDB lineage: Bacteria > Bacteroidota > Bacteroidia > Bacteroidales > CHK158-818 > Gallibacteroides > Gallibacteroides avistercoris. Next base: position 144 of record DVNA01000211.1, read on the forward strand.
CACCTCCTCGTTGCGCATGAAGGCCTATGTGTCGTATGCCGATTATGACCTGTTTGAAAAAGGATTCCATATAGGCCTGTCGGTGGCATACAGTGGGTTTGCCCGTATGGTGCGCTTTCAATAGGAACTTCTGATAAGAAAAGCTGTATTCTATCGCATGAAAGAGCGTTGGAATACAGCTTTATTTTTAGGTAATCGTTTTTACAGGATGTTGAGTTGTCTGAGGGCATATAGTATGCCGTCATCGTCTATCGGAGCGGTTACATAGTCGGCGTTTTGTTTGACCTCATCCGTCGCATTTCCCATGGCTACGCCAATCCCGGCGTGCCGTAACATCGATATGTCGTTTCCTCCGTCTCCAAAAGCAATACATTCGTCGATACCGATACCGAAATATTCGGCTATTTTGTCTATACCTACCTGCTTGCTGCTCCCTTGTGGAATGATGTCGGCAAAGAGTGGATGCCAACGGGTAACCTCGCAATGTGGTAATTCTTGCAGGATTTGTTTTTCCTGTTTTGCCTGGAAGAACGAGACGAATTGCATCACCTCTTTATCTTGGAACTTTGCTACATCTTTCTGGGGAAGATGCGGAAAGTTGAGAATTTTTAGGACACTTTCTACTTCCGGGTTGCTGTAATTGATATGCATCTCCTGCTCGGTAAAGACGATGGTAGGGAATGGAGCTCTCTCCTGATAATGGATAAAATTATTGACATCTTCCTGCACGATCCCGTGTTTGTAAATCGGTTGGTTATCGACCAGACACATCCCTCCGTTTAGGGTGATGTATCCGTCGAATGGCAAATCACCCAGGTTGTTGATAGCCGCCTTGTGCCTGCCGGTTGCAACAAATGTTTTTATGCCTTTTGCCCGCAGTTTGTCCAGAGCCTCTATGGTAGAGTCGGGTACCTGATGGGTCTTGAAACTGACCAATGTGCCGTCTATGTCGAAAAATGCTGCTTTAATCATACGTACAAGTTCTTATGAAAAGTGAGACAGGCCCTTTTGAAAGCCTGTCTCTTTGTTTCGTTGTTGCGATGGGTTGTGTCGTTATAAAGTCTTTTTCGGATATAGACTGTCCCACCAGGCCGGGTCGTCTTGCAGCCATTTGGCAAACCAGGCAAAGATGCTCTTCTTCCAGGCCATCCGTTTCTTGAAATCTGCAATACCGTGGTTTTCTCCCTCTACTTGCAGGAACTCAACCTCTTTGCCCAATATTTTCAGCGCTGCGAACATCTGGATACTTTCCCCTATCGGGACATTCGTATCTACCGTACCGTGTATCAGCAACAGCGGGGTATTGATTTTGTCGGCATGGAAGAGCGGACTCTGTTCTACATACAGTTCTTTGTTGTTCCACGGGTAGCTGTTGGCACTGGCCGCAGCGCTGTATCCGTAGCCCCAATAACCTTCTCCCCAGTAGCTCGAAATGCTGCTGATACCGGCGTGCGATACTGCTGCCGCGAAGATGTCGGTCTGCGTTTGCAGGTATTGGGTCATAAATCCACCGTATGAGGCTCCGATACAGCCGATCTTTTTGGGGTTTACAAAGGGATGGGCTTCGCAGAACTTTTTGGTCCCGGTAATGATGTCGTCGGCGGTTTTGATTCCCCACGCATTGACGTGGCGTGCCGAGAATTCCTGTCCGTAGCCGATCGTTCCGCTGGGTTGGATGACATATACCACGTAACCCATAGCCGCATACAAGTGTCCCGAGTAGCGCATCTCGAACGAACGGTCGGTCGGGGTGGTCCCGCCGTAGTAATATACAATCATGGGGTATTGTTTGTTTTCGTCGAAATTGGGCGGCAGGTAATAACGCCCTTCGATGGTGGTTCCGTCTTCTGTCTGGAAGTTCCAGTCCGTTACGGGAGCCAGACGCAGTTGGGCCATCTGTTCTGCCTGCGGGTCGGGGATCAGTTCCGATTTGTTCTTTTTCGTATTGTAAAGGTGTACCCGGTTTGCATAGGAGGTACTTTGTCCGCGGTAGATGGCTACGGGAGCATTTTTACTCAGTTGGAACGATTGAACAATATCCTCTTCCAGCGGTAATTTCTCAAATGCCTCTTTTGTGGGAGAATATTTGTACACCGTTACATAGTCCCTGTCGGTACATCTGAAATAGATTTGGTTGTCGAAGTGGTTCCATACAGACGATTCGATCGAGGGGTTGAATTGCCGGGTGATGGGGGTGATTTTTTTGTCGGCCAGGTTCATGATATAGGCCTGCATATCGTACATATTGGAGGTTTGTCCCTCTTGGATGTTCAATCCCAGGCCTCCGAATGCTTCGGCAGGAGCGGCAATCAGGATTTGAGTTCCGTCGGGGGAGAATTGTGCATTTCCGGCAAAGGGGTCTTTGTGCCAGAGGGTATCGATGTTTCCGGTTGCCAGGTCTAACAGGAATACCGAATTTTCTCCGAAAGGTCTTTCCGTCAGTTTCGGATAGCTGCTGTTGAACAGCAATTTGGTGCCGTCTTCGCTGATGTCTAACAGGTTGGTGTTTCGGTATCCGAAGGTAAGCCGTTGCATGACGCCGGTTGCCAGGTCGTATTTGTAGAGGTTACAGCGGTTTCTCCATCCCTCTATGCGGTCTGACGGTTCCATGATTTCGGCAATGGGTTTCCCCTTTTCAGGAGCGCTCTCGTATACGGAGTAGATCAAGAAGGTTTCGTCCGGACTCCAAGTGAAATATCCGGCAGGCACTCCGCTTGCCAGCAGTTGTTCTTGCATGTTCTCGGGATTGATGGTCCGGAGTTCCCGCCCGTTGTTGGTATTTCGCACGTAATAGAGTAACGGGGAGGAGGGCATCCACGACAACCCCTCTTTGATGTATTGTTGTTGTCCGTCAGCGATGCGGTACAGTACCGATTCCGTTGAGCCGCCTCCGCCTGCGAAGGTTGTCCTGTATTGGATCAGGGCGAATTTTCCGTCGGGGGATATGGAGGTTGAGGTAGGACGTTTCCCTACCAGCAGATCGTCGATATAGAGAGGATGTCTCGGGTCGGGTGTAATGTTGGGATGGCTGAGCGTATCCTCTTTCGGACAGCTCACGGCCACCCAAAGCGAATCGTCGCTCTCTATCGAGGCCGAGTTGAGGTATTTGATAATCACCTCTTGCATTTCCGGTTCGGCTGTTATGGTGTGTTGGGCCTGTTTCGTATCCGACAGTTTGGTATTGAGGGTATATTTATCTCCCTTTTTCTCTCCGTTTACATATACCTCGTACATCCCGGGGGCCTTGATTTCGATTTTCAAGGTAGAGTACCGGTTGGGCATGATGTTGAATTTGAAGCGGTGCAAGGCATATCCCTTGTCGGGTTTGGCGATGAGGTAACGGCCTTGGTCATCGTTTACCACCGCAGCCGATTCATCGAACATCCCGGTGGCCGTGTTCTTCAACAGGGCGGCTGTTTCGTACGATTTTCCTTTTACGTCGATGGTATCGCTTTTGATGGGTTCCCGCAGCAATACGCTTTCCATATATTTCATGCCTGTTACGGGCATTGTTGTCTGTGCTGACACCCAAACGCCCGACAACAGGAGCGTGGATAGTAATATTCCTCTTTTCATACCTGTCTATTTTACGATAGTCATTTCTTCTATTAAGTGGTTGGCTCCGGCATATTTGTCGATAATAAACAGCACGTACCGGATGTCGACGTTGATACACCGTTGCAGGTCGGGTTCAAAGACGATGTCGCCGCTCATGGCTTCCCAGTTCCCATCGAAGGCAAGACCTATCAATTCCCCGTTGGCATTCATTACGGGACTACCCGAGTTACCCCCCGTAATATCGTTGTTGGAGATGAAGCAGGCGGGCATCTCTCCGTTCTCACGGGCATAAGGCCCGAAATCCCGGTTGTTGTAGAGCGTTTTGAGCTTTTCGGGGACGATGAATTCCCAGTTGTCGGGATCCTCTTTTTCCATCACTCCTTTCAGGGTGGTGTAGTTTTTGTAGATGACACCGTCTTTGGGTTGGTAAGGCAGTACCTGCCCGTAGGTCAGACGGATGGAGAAGTTGGCATCCGGATA
>DVNA01000212.1 GCA_018714665.1 Candidatus Gallibacteroides avistercoris
ATTACCCGTATAAGACCAATTATCCGTTCCGGCAGTACCTGTTACAGATACACCATCGAATACATGGGTCATATCGTTGTATCCCCCATACACAATAAACTCATCGATATTGGTTTGTTCTATCACACTGACGGCTTTCGATTCGACAGGATTCCCGATATAGGCATGGGTAAACCCGATGGCTCCGCCTTCCATTTGTTCGACCGTTTCGGTCTTGGTGCAACTGGCACATACAACTGCTGCGGCTGCAACCCATACAAATACATTCTTTTTCATTTTACTGATAGTTTAAATGGTTTATAATTATGGTTTTCGATATTTCAGTTTAACGGTAACTCGATATCTTCGTACTCTCCCCAATCATCTACATTGACATTGAAACCGGTGTCTCCTCCGGCTTCCTCGTCCGTAACGGTGAGCCCGCTGACTGTAATTACACCCCCGCGTGGTTGCGAAATCAATTGATCGGTTACATCAAATTCAAAGGTTTTTATTTTCCCGTTTTTAAGCATGACTTCCAGATTCAAGCCCTGCCGTTGGGCTGTACTCTGTCGCACATAATGATCTCCCGGGAAATTCGGCACTCCGAAAGATGTTAACTGTATTTCGGCCCCGTAATTCTTTATATCACAATCAAACAATACGGTTGCCGATTCTTCACTCGTATGTCCGTCTTGAAGATAAACCGACTGGGCCATTCCCGAGATTGCTCCACGAGCCAAGGTTACGTGTTCCAGGCCCTCTTCAAACTCATAACGAATCAGATAGGTATAAACCAAAGGTCGCAAGGTAACAGAAAGGGAATCGGGCTCAGCCGCCGGAACAGCCGTATAACTATCGATCCATGCACCATACAGCATATCGGGAGCATTGACGGTCGTCTCGTCCGTATGAGTCTCACTGTATGTCAAACGGGTACGGGTACGAGTAGTTGCAGATGCTGTCACAGAAGAGGTCAAATCGTTGAAAACGATATAACGGGTATCGTTGTTGTGAAGCAAAATGGACTTTTCGCCTACGGTCATCGGAATCTCTCCACCATCGGCTGTCAAATGGCGCTCCGAACGCGACCCGTCTTCATGGTACACGAAAGTGGCTATCCCGGTGGCTGCTTCCGGACGGAGCTCATCGTAATCCATTCCATGCTTTTCGGACCAATTCTCCTGCCACGACATTCCATAATCGCGCTCCCACTCCTGTTCCCAATCAAACGACAAATGTGTCCGCGTACTCAGGCCATGCAAATCATGGTCGTAACAAAGATCCTTTCGGCAACCATTTGCCCATACGATACTGCTCAATAAAAAAATCAAACAAATTTTCTTCATCTGCTCCCCCTTTCTTGTTTATCCCAAAGTCTCCATACAAGAGAAAATTTGAGTTTTACCGGACCTACCCAGTTGGTTTTACTGGTCTGTTGGTAAACATAGTGTCCGTCCAAGGGTAAATATTCTTCGTAGGATGTATGTAAAAAGCCAACACCAAGACCTGTTTCCAACGAAAGGAAACGGCTAATGGGAAACATATAACCGTAACTGAGACCGGTCATAAAAAATTCTCCTTTGTAACCACGGCCTCCGTTCTCCAAATCGTACCAGCTTCCTCCGGCAAAAAGCCCGACGTAATGACCATGCCACGGTTTGCGCGTCCGAAACCAATAACGCCCCTCCGGAACGATGGTGGCAATTTGGTAATATTTATGCCGACTATCTCGTTTCCACCAAGCGACACTCCCTTCAACGGCAACCGACCAACGATTGTCTATACGATATTCTACTTCCAAAGAAGGCATCAAGATAGCATCGTAAAGGAAATTGGTTTTAATAGCCAGACGTTGAATCTTATCGTCAGCAGAAGAAAAATGTCCGGAAGAAGGGACAGGTGTCGACAAAGAAGTATCGTTTTCTTCATTTTCTAATCCAGCAACCTCACTTGACGAAGGATGAAGCGATGAACCATGCTCTTTTACAATATCATTTTCATCTTCCTGTCTTTCTGCTTGCGAATCTTTTGTATCATTTTTATAAGATAAAGAAATCGTAGTATTTCGTAATTCGGGGAAGAATTTCTCCGATAAATAATTATAAGGAACACCTCCTCGAAGATCCATCAACTGTTTTTTACGCCCGCTGATAATTCGGTTCTGTGCATCGAAAACCCATTCCGGTTGCTCTTTTAAGATAACCAGTACCTCTTCACGTGCAGGACAATTGGCATCTTTCTCTACCATAGCAGACAAGCCATTCCAGTCAATTCCTGTCGCTTTTACAATTATCAACGAATCTGGAATCTGCACATATTCACGAAGGTGGCTCAATACGGCGGCAACCCGTTTCTGGGTTAATCGCATATTCGCCGAAACTGAACCGTCGGGAGAGGCATTTCCGGTTAGTTGCAACCTAATATCCTCTTTATGATTTTGTAGAATCTCAATGAGATTTTTGAAAGCCTTATCATTATCTCGTAACGACAAGTTCACCACAGCATAACCGCGCTGGAAATAAATACACAGCGAATCAACTTGCGACAAAACAGACAAAGGTTTAGCTGCCATCAAGAAGATTACGCATATACATAGTTGTTTACACCATATTCTCATCTGGAAATAATTTGTTTTCACCCCTATATTGTGGCGTTTCTGATTACTAAATACAAATAGACAACTCCCCTTTTATCGAACGTTTTTTCTTGACTCTAAATTGAAATATATGTAACTGTATAACAATTCTATATCTGTTTTGTGAATTAACTGAATATGAATTTTATAATAATTTTATGGTTTGAATAAAAAAATCACTATATTTATATCGTTAAAAACGTTGGTTTTTTTCTTAATATTAAAATTTTGCTAACAAAAGACAACAATAAGAGAAAACTTAGATTATAACGATCTCATATATAGTTCATAAAAATTTTTACCCAGAATTTCTTGTATAATATAAAACAGCCTCTTACCTTTGTATCTAAAAACCAACCTTTTATCTTATTCTTAAAAAACAAAGTCAGAAAAATCTTCGTTCTATACTACTTACTCATAAAGAAATTAGGACTCTGGTATTTTTTGTCTTTATCTATTTCTCGTTTGAACTTGTGTCCTTCCTTTTTGAAAACCAAATTGTATATTTGTACAAACAAATACGATACGGATTTTACTATTATTCAGATTCATTTTATGGTAAAACAATTCTTTGCTTCCTTATGTTCAATGTTTATCCTGACCGGATATGTTCATGCTCAAACGCCGGACGAACAGGTAAAAACGCTTATCCATACGGAAGATTATTTGAGTTTAATGGAATGTTTGCCCGACTATAAAGATTCTATTACGCCTCTTGTTTATCATATCGGACAAGCCATCACGTTGCATTACACCATGCAATATGAGTTATCCAACCAAGCAATCGATTCGGTCTTGAACAATCAGACAGTTGATTTCGACACGCGCTTTGTCATGTCCATGCTAAAAGCCGAGAACTACAAGGGGATGAAATGTCGTAGCGAAGCCATCCAAACGTATAACACCTTGTTGAAAGATTTAAGCTACCGAGAGCACCGAGAGGAGATCAACGAAATAAACCGCTATAAAATGGCCGAAATGTATTCGCCCGACTATCCGGCTATCGCCGTAGAATGGCAACCAAACAAAAATCGGATTCCAATCCAATACATCGAAAAAAGTATCTTTGTTCCGGTAAAAGGCAGAAAAAAAGAGATTGCAGCCCTTTTTGATACGGGAGCAACCATGAACGCAATCTCCCTACGTATGGCCAAGCAGATGAAGATGAAGATATTAAATGACTCGGTACAGCTTAGCGGAACGGTAAACAATGCGGGATGGGCCCCAGTTGCTCTCGCCCAAGAACTCACAATAGGAGATATATCCGTAAAAAATATCCCGTTTCTGATTATCGACCCGATTGAACATCCGGAAAATGACCAAACAGATCCAATAGAAATGGTCATAGGATTTCCCGTTATATCGGCGTTAAAGCACCTCCGTATATGCCGGGACGAACAGACAATAGAGGTATTGAATCCCTCAAAGGAAAAGCGTCCCTGCAATATGTTGTCGGTAAACGGATGTCCCTACATACGGCTGTACAGCGAAAAAAGACCGCTAACATTCGTGTTGGATTGCGGATCGTCCGCCACCTGGCTAACCGAAAAATATTACTGGGAAAACGAAGCGTACATCATTACCCATGCCAATCCTGTCCAACGGGAACTGGCCGGATTGGGAGGTTCTCAATACTACACCGTTTTTGATTTAACGCATTTTTGCATAGACATCGATAACCAACCAACAGAGATAGGGCCGATAGATGTTTTTACTCAAATCATTCCGGGATTCCAACAGATGCCCAATGACGGACTGGTCGGCAGCGACTTTTTCTATCGCTTCAAATATATTACACTCGATTTTAATCAAATGAACATTTCATTCGACAACTAAAAAAAACAGGCATTGCCCAACGGACAATACCTGTTTTTAATTGATTCTATTGTTTTTATTTCAACGGATTGGTTTCTTTATCTTTTTCAATCAATTTTTTCAAAATGTCTTTGGGGATGGCATCTTTATGGATTACCATATTGGTGGTTTTGTAGAGTACAAAAGGTTCAGAGGCGTAGAAGAATCCTCCATAAACCTGTTCGGTTCCCCAGGAGTTTTTCACCTTATAGTATTTATTCCCTATCTGGTCGGTGGCAGTACCTACAATCTGCATACCGTGGTCATCGGTAGTTTCATAATTGTCGAACGCTTCCTGACGCAATTCTTGCGTAATTTTCTTTTCTGTTCCGGGTTTATCCAGTTTGTACAGCTCGTTTTGTTTTTCGCTTTCTGTCAAAGCTGTCCAACGGGCTTTTTCTGAATCGCTCATAATCGTAATATCGGCATCGGGAACAACGGCAAAACCTCTGTTGTAGGCAAATCCCTTTTCACTGACATCCGAAGCCCAGTAAATCGTAAAGCCTTTGTCTATGGCATTGCTGAACAGTTGGGCAAATTCGTCGATAGGAACGTTGTAAGATAAGCCTCCTGCCCAGTTGTCGGGGACTTCTATGGCAAATTGTTCATAAAACGGATGGTGTGTAAAGGAGGTGAATGAAATGTAATCATCCATATTCAAGCCCAACGATTCGGCAAACGTCATCGGGGTATATTCTTTGCCTTTATAGGTAAACGTTTCGGGGACCTTACCCAGATAGGCATCCAGAATTCCTTCGAACCCGGCTCTCCAAGCTGTTGAAAGTTTTCGGTTCGGATTTTCAATAACGCCATTTATATATCCTTCCAGCACTTTTTCCATCTCTGCGTGGCGATGTGTTGTGGTTCCGTAATTTAATCCAGTATAAACCTCTTCGGGCAATGCTCCGTATTTTTTTATCATGTTCATCACATCGTGGGTAGCTCCCCCTGCCGAGAAATTTGACTTGCCATGCATCCGAACGAATTTTTCGGCCTTATCCAGCAAGGCGCAGCGAACGATGTACATTTCCGAAAGATTGACCTCTTCTCCTTTCAAACGGAGAATCTCACTTTCTAAAAACGCCGCACCGGAAAAACTCCAACAGGTTCCCGAGCTGGCTTGATTCTGAACCGGGGTATATTTCAAGATTTTCTGGTCTGTAAACTTATACCCTTCGTTATTATCCTGGGCAACAGCTATACCACTACCCACACAGGCTATCGCCATCCATACAAAAAACTTTTTCATCTCTCTTGTAAATTTATTGTTGATTTTCTTCTTGTAATTTTTCTCCGACAATACGGGCTGCTATTTTAACATATTCCACACAAGGACGCCGTTTGTAATAGGCTTCGGTCCTATCCGAGGGCGTTGGATCGTCTTTTTGTTTTGTCAAACCCAACAAATCGCGGCAGACAATAGCCCCATTTTCTTTCCTGAATTTTTCTGCCAACTCCTGAACAACGGTATATAACCGTGTTTTGGCGGCTTTGGTTTCGGGGGTTACCGCTGCTTCCGGTGCCGGATATTGCAAACCGGCCAGCAAAGCCATTCCGCTTACCGTACCGCAAACTTCGCGCAAACGGCCCATTCCGCCACCCAATGGAGCTGAGATAGTTGCGGCCAAGGTATTATCTATTTGAAATAAATCGGAATATGCCATAAATACAGACTGACAACAGTTGTGCCCCGATCGGAATAACTGTTCTGCCTTTTCTACCCGTTTTTCTATATCAAAATCCATATTGTTTCAATTAAAATAGGTTACCATATTATCGGCTCGATACCATGTTCTTGTAAATATCGGTTTGCCGTGCTGAAATGTCGATTACCGAAAAATCCCCTGTGTGCGGACAAAGGCGATGGATGGGGTGATTGCAAGACTAAATGTTTGTTCTTGTCAATAAATGTGCCCTTTCGTTGTGCATAGGCACCCCACAAAATAAATACAAGATGTTCGCGCTGCTCGGCCAACCGATGTATGACGGCATCGGTGAAACGTTCCCACCCCTTGTTTTGATGGGAACCTGCCTGATGCGCCCTGACTGTAAGCGTAGCATTGAGCAACAAAACGCCTTGTTTGGCCCAATCGCTTAAATCACCTTGCGAAGAGACAACCGTCCCGATATCGTCTCGTATCTCTTTATATATATTTTGCAACGAAGGGGGAAACGGCACTCCCTTATCGACAGAAAAACACAAGCCATGTGCCTGACCAGGTTCGTGATAAGGGTCTTGTCCTAAAATAATCACCTTAGTTGTATCAAATGGAGAGAGATCAAACGCTCTGAATATCTGGTTTCCAGGAGGATAAACCGTATTAGAAGCATATTCAGAACGGACAAAATTTACCAAATCCCGGAAGTAATCCTGCTCAAATTCTGGTTGCAGCTGCACTTTCCAACTATCGTCTATTCGGACGTTCATAAGCGATGTTATAAATTAAAGGCTCAATGTTGTTGCAAAGTTATAAATATTTCTTACTTTTGCACTGCATTTGGCCCCATAGTTTAGTGAATAGAACGTCAGATTCCGGTTCTGAAGGTCGCAGGTTTGAGTCCTGCTGGGGTCACCAAGACATAAGTAAAAAAGAGAAATCGTAAATAACTGCTTATATATATGTTATTTACGGTTTCTCTTTTTGTATCTATCGCTGCATTTCAAGTCAAACGACAGATGCAACTTTTGATTTGACAATTGAAAGATTTCTCATTACGAATCCCCGCCCAAAGCTTTATAAAGTTGTATCAAACACAGGTGTTCATCCAATACCGCCCGGTTCAAGGCTATGCGGGCATCGAATAATTGCCGTTGTGCATCCAATACATCCAAATATTTCACTACGCCATTCAGGTATTGTAAATTGGCCAACTGTAAATAGTCGATAGCCGTTTCTACCAACTGCTGCTGAGATTCGGTTATCTCTCCGGCTTTTCGCACGCTAACCAATGCGTCATCTACCTCCTGAAAGGCTGCCATGACAGATTCCCGGTATGAAAGCTCGGCTTGTTCATAAACGGCTTGTGCGGCTGCTTGCTCTGCTTTGTTCTTCCCCATATCGAAAACAGGAGTCAGAATCCCACCCGATATCAGAGAGGTAGGTATCGACAGAAAATCTTTTAACGAACCGCTTGTCAACCCGTATTGGCCTGTCAAGGAGAAACGGGGAAAACGGTCCGTATAACGGACATTTACCATAGCCGACGCCTTTCGCAGGGCCTGCTCCGACTGGCGAATATCGGGACGTCTCTCCAACAACGTAGAGGGCAGCCCCACCGGTATCTCGATAAAGAACGGTCGCTGTAAACTGTCGATTTCTATATCGGGAAGATCAAAACGGTATTCGCCTATCAGAAATGCCAACTCCGATTTTTTCAGTGCAATTTTCTTTTCCAGTTCCGGCAAATAGGTTTTCGTACGGGCCATTTCAACAAGGCTTTGTTTATAAGAGGTTTCGGATGTCAGACCTCCCTCAAAACGCAATTTGGACAACCGGACACTCTCCTTGCGGATTTCCAGTGTCTGCGAAACGATAGCCGCCTCTTCTCGCAATGCCAACAACTCATAATAGGTACGAGCTACATCCGAAATCAACAACAGGCGTACGACGTTGGCAGCCTCGACGGTTTGCATATAAGCGGCCAATGCGGCTTCGTCCTGCCAACGGATATTTCCCCAGAAATCGAGTTCCCAAGAGACCTCTCCCCGAGCAAAAAGTTTAGGTGTACCGGCCGAATGGCCTGTCTTTTTCTCGCCTCCTACCCTGACATCGATTTGTGGAAACAGTTCTGAACGGGATACTTTCCTCTGTTCGGCCATCTCCCGAATCTTGGAGTAGGCGATACGCATATCGAAATTATGGGTCAACGCCCGATCTATCAACGATGTCAACAAAGTATCGTTAAACATTCCCGAACCGTAGGAAACAATACTGTCCGGATTATTGAACGAAAGCGGCAAATCGACTTCGGGACGCTGGAAATTTTTCCCCAGTTGACAGGAAAAGCATCCCAAAACAAGAGTCAAGGCTACAATATAACGAATCATCTTCTTAGCCGTTTTTTTGTTCAATGATAATGGATTCGGGAAGGTTGCGGAATCCTCGCCTGAAAGTAGTGTTTACGCTCATCCCTTCCCGCACGTCTTTTACATCGGAGGCAACGAACGTCTCATCGGGAGACAATCCGGACTCGACCACCACGTATTTCCCATATTCAGGGCCTTTCGTTATTTTCCTTTTTTTCAGTTTATGGTTCTGAACAATGAATATAAATGCCTCATCGTTTTCATACAAAATGGCCGAAAGCGGAATCATCATCGCCGCGGGATAGTAATGCAGTAACATCCTCACTTTGGTTACCTGTCCGGGAAGCAAAGAATTTTCGGGATTGGGTAGTTTGGCCCTGACATAGAACCCACCGGTCTCTTCATCCACCCGGGGGGCAGCAAAATCGATGATTCCCTCTTGCGGATATACGCTGTTATCGGCCAACGTTACCTGAACGGAGGGTTGCCATAAACGGACGGAATCGGTCTCACCCAAACGCACCTTACGGCGCATACTCTGTAAATAGTCAAGTGCGGTAAGTTTTACATCTACATAAACGGTATCGACATCGATCATGTGAGCCAAAGAGTTCCCTCCTACCAACAACGCTCCAATGTCGGCCGTCCGGTCGATGACATATCCGGTCAGTGGAGCATAAACGGTGGTATATCCCAGCTCCAATTCGGACTGATACAAATCGGCTTTGCTCATCGAGACATTGGCTTCGGCATATTCCAACTCGGCCATCGCATGGTCCAGGTCCAACTGGCTGGCTGCATTTTGTTCATACAACGGACGCAGACGTCCTACATCCCGTTTGGCTCGGGCCAACTGGGCTTCGTCTTTCTTCAATTGCGCCTTGGCTTTCTCTACCCGGGCTTTGTATCGTTCTGCATTGATTTGAAACAGAGGGGCACCCTTGGTTACTTTCCGACCCTCATCGAACAACATACGATCCAGATATCCCTCTACACGCGCCCGGAGCTCCACGGTCCGGTATGCACGGACCTTCCCGGTATAATTTCCCATCACCCTTACTTGCGTTATATCTGCTCTATCCAATTCTATCTGAGTTGGTTCAGAACAACTTACCAGCACAAATACACCACACAAGAGGAACCCCGCAAACACTTGTCTCATATCACAAATAAATTTTCGTTTGTCTCTTTTCATACGCTCATTCAACCTATTATTTGCGTGTTTCTTTTTCCGTCGATAAATATTTTGTTTTTATTCAACCTGCAAATATATAAAAAATTTATACCAAACAACCGGAGAAGCGTTAAAGATAGACTCAAATTAACTTATAGAAAGATATTGTTTTAACTATAAACATCCACAACAATCGTATATAAACAACAAAACTCGTTAAAAGGGTATGAAAGATTGACTCATCCAAGATTTTTTAATATTTGACAAAGAAATTACAGCGGTTGCGGTTTTGTTATCTGAACTATTCGATATTCCTTTGCACTGATAAAACCGACAGAAAAAGTGCTACAAACATTAAAAAATTGGATGCTTCCGTTGGCCATGATTACAGGAGGCATATTCTACGATTTCTTCGGAGGGCTTTCTTTCATAACACCCTATCTGATTTTCTGCATGTTGCTGATTACATTCTGTAAACTCTCTTTACGGGATATACGCATCTCCCACCTGCATTTATGGCTTATCGCCATACAAATTTTCGGGAGTCTTTTGGTATTCTGGCTGTTTTATTTTATCGATCCCGTAGTGGCCGAGGGGGCGTTTATTTGTATATTGGCTCCTACGGCAACTGCCGCAGCCGTCATTACCGGAATGTTGGGCGGG
>DVNA01000213.1 GCA_018714665.1 Candidatus Gallibacteroides avistercoris
GGGAAGGTGGATGTTTCCATTTTTGTCGAAAATACAGGGAAACCCAGCAATACACAAATCAATCTCCCTACCATACAAAGTTATTACGAACAAATCAAAAATTGTGCCAACCTGTTAAACGTGTCTGAGCCGACTGATTGGTTCCAAGTATTGCTACGGATGCCGGAAGCCATCAAGACAGAAGTACAAGAGTTGGACGAGAGTGAACTACAAGCCTTGACAGACACCGTAGAAAAGGCACTGGATCAACTTCAAGCGTTCAGGAAACAGGAAGGTAATATGTTGAACAATATTTTTCTCGAAAAGATACACAACATTGCCGCTTTGCTAAAAGAGACAGATACCTACGAACGGGAGCGCATCGATAAAATCAAAAGCCGTATCAACGAATCACTCAGTAAAATCGAAAATTTCGACTACGACAAGAGCCGATTTGAACAAGAGATGATCTTCTACATCGAAAAACTGGACATCAATGAGGAGAAACACCGGTTAGACAACCACCTCAAATACTTCATCGAGACGTTGGAACAAGGCAAAGGGCAAGGTAAAAAATTGGGGTTCATCAGCCAAGAGATCGGCCGGGAAATAAACACGATGGGATCCAAGTCGAACCATGTCGAATTACAGAAACTGGTGGTTCGCATGAAAGACGAACTGGAACAAATAAAAGAACAGGTATTAAACGTCTTATAATATGGAGATTTTGGGTAAATTAATCATCTTTTCGGCTCCTTCCGGTTCGGGAAAATCTACAATCATCAATTTCTTGTTGCAACATCCCGAACTAAAATTGTCATTCTCCATATCAGCCACTTCGCGTCCACCAAGAGGGACTGAAAAAGACGGGGTAGAATACTATTTCCTTTCACCCGACGAATTCCGTTCGCGGATAGAGAAAGGCGACTTTCTGGAATACGAAGAGGTTTACAAAGACCGCTTCTACGGGACATTGAAAAGCGAGGTTGAGCGCCTGTTAAAGGCAGGCCGGAACGTTGTTTTGGACGTCGACGTAGTAGGAGGTGTCAACATAAAAAAGATATATGGCGAACGGGCTAAATCCATCTTTATCCAACCTCCGGGATTGACAGAATTACGCAAACGACTGGAAGGCAGGGGAACCGACTCGCCCGAAGTAATCGAAAACCGGCTGCAAAAAGCAGAATACGAACTCTCTTTCGCTCCGAAATTCGACACGGTTATCGTCAACGACCTATTGGAAAAAGCCCAGCAAGAGGCCCTCGATACCGTAACAGCTTTCATACAAAAATCATAGCGCTTTAACATGACCGAATCCATCCCCGTAAAAACAGGTATTTTATCCGGATCGTTCAATCCGATACACACCGGACACCTTATCTTAGCCCAATATATGGCCGAATATGAGGGACTGGACGAGATATGGTTCGTAGTAAGCCCGCATAACCCGTTGAAAAATCAGCAAACACTCGTTTCAGAACTACATCGTTTGGAAATGGTAAAATTAGCCATTGATGGGACCCCCCGATTCAGATGTTGCGACATAGAATGCCAGTTGCCCCTGCCCTCATACACCATCCATACGTTGAACGAACTGGAAAAAAGATACCCGGAACGAAAATTTACGCTCATTATCGGATCAGACAACTGGTTAATCTTTGATTCCTGGAAAGACCCGAAAGAGATTATTGACCGATTTCCGATTCTGATTTATCCCCGTCCTGGACATGACATCTGCAATCCGCCCGTTCTGCCGCAGGTCAAAGTAACAGCAGCTCCTCGTATTGAAATATCCTCAACTTTCATACGTACGGCCATTTCCGGTAAAAAAAAGATGAACTTTTTTTTACCGGAGAAGGTCTACAAATACATTCTTCGTGAAAATCTATATAATTCGTTAAACGATGAACCAGATAATATATCATAAAAACACCATCGAATTTGTTACGGTTGCCGTAGAATTTTGTTCGTTCATTGAACAGGCTCTCTCGTCAGAAAAGAAAAAGTTTACCGATACGGCCGTAAAAATACTCCCCTTTCTCTACTTAAAGGGATGTCTGTTACCCGAATGTGAAGAGCCGGAAGAGGTATATATCTCAGAAAAGTTTGTTACCGAAGAGATTTATGAATTAATCCGGAATCGCATTGCATCGTTATTAGGCAGCCAGGACAGTTATTTGGAAGTTTTCGTCTCCGATATGCAATACAGCGATACTCCCATCGTCGCCTACATTTCAGAAGATTTGACAGATATTTACCAGGATATTAAAGACTTTGTCTCTATTTACAGAATCGGAATAGAAGAACAGATGTACGAAGCGCTGTACAACTGCCGAACAAATTTTAAAAATTATTGGGGACAGAAAATTACCAATGTATTACGCCCCTTGCACGGCATAGCTTTCTCGCCTGACAATGAAGAGGAGACATCCAATGCCTCTTCTCCCAATATACCCGATAATACCCGCTCGATACTGGAACAACGAATGGAGGAGTGGAAAGATGAACCGGATTTAGACCATTGGCATGAATAACGAAATACCAACTACCATATCAAAAGAGGAAATTGCCGGATTAGAATTGGAGTCTTTTCCGGGAGAGATCGTTATCATAGACACGTTAGCCGACTGTGAAAAGGCCGTACGCTATCTACAAAGGCAAAAACTGTTAGGATTCGATACCGAAACACGGCCCTCGTTCAAAAAAGGGAAAAGCAACAAAGTTGCCCTATTGCAACTATCTACCCAAAAGAGTTGCTTTTTATTTCGCTTGAACATGATTGGATTTCCAGAATCTTTATTAAATTTGCTCAAGAATGAAAAGATTCTCAAAGTAGGACTGTCGTTGCGGGACGATTTCGGTATGTTGCGAAAGATAGCACCAATAGAACCTGCGGGATTTGTCGATATACAAACATACATAAAACAGTTTAATATCCAGGAACTGAGTCTACAAAAAATATACGCCCTGCTTTTTCATAAAAAAATATCCAAAAGCCAACGGTTATCCAACTGGGAAGCAGAGACGTTAAACGAAGGACAAAAACGATATGCCGCAACCGATGCCTGGGCTTGCATTTTAATTTATAACAAACTGAAAAAGATGAAACCGCAGACAAGAGACACGGTATAACACAAAAAAGACGCTGCAAGATATTAATTTTATTGAAAGGGTTACAATATGAAAAAATACAATCTTATTCCTGGTCTATTATTAATCTATCTAATAGTTATGGCTGGTTTCGGATGGGAAAAATTTGCAGCCGAAGGAAAATACTTGGAATATTTTGGTATTATCGGAGGTACACTCATTATTATTTTCGTATTGAGAATTGTTTTAAAACGAAAAAACAAATTCAGAGAAGAGACCCGAAAAAGAAGAGAGGCATCCGGACGTCGTTTTTTACGCGATGACCAGATTCTCTGATGCTGTAATCTATCACCATGCTACAATACAAATATCAAAAATCAAACGATATGCCCCAAAAATCTCTATTTTTTCTTATTTGCCTTTTTATTTCCATTACAGCCAACGCCCAAACGGAAAAGGGATATTGGCTTTTCAACCCACAATTTACGGCGTTCGATTTAAGCGGAACAGAAAATTCGCTGGGAGACGATGATCGCCTCAGATTAGGATTTGGCGTAAAAACCGGAAACTTTGTTGCCGATAATTTTGCGTTTATTGTAGGTGCCGGATTTCAAATAGACAAACAAGACAAATATAAATCGAACTCTTTTGACCTGAGTACAGGATTCCGCTATTACCTTTTCTCGCGCTTGTTCCTGGGTGCAGAAATAGCTTACCAAAAACAGTGGATACGCGACTATGACAGCGAAAGGACACGAAAACCGGATTATTTCCTATTTAATGCGGAGTTGGGATATGCCA
>DVNA01000214.1 GCA_018714665.1 Candidatus Gallibacteroides avistercoris
CATATACGACGACAACCATGTCGAGATTTTCAATTTCGGTAAGTACAAAGGCCGTCCGGTAGCCGAGGTCTTACGTACCGATACCGGTTATTACGGATGGATTATGCAGGGCGATTTTGCGTTGGATACCAAAAACGTATTGACCCGTATCAAGTTGCGGGATTTTAATAAATAACGGGATTTATGAAAGGGAAAAAAATCGTATTGGGTATTACCGGAAGTATAGCTGCTTATAAAGCCGCCTACCTGGTTCGGGCGTTTATAAAAAGAGGGGCAGAGGTACAAGTAGTTATGACCCCCTCTGCCAAGGAGTTCATAACACCTGTTACCATGTCGGCATTGACCGGGAAACCCGTCGTAAGTGAATTTTTTGCCGCCAACGATGGAACCTGGCACAGTCATGTCGATTTAGGCCTTTGGGCCGATGCCATGGTTATAGCTCCGGCTTCGGCCAATACGTTGGGAAAAATGGCCCACGGCGTGGCCGACAATATGCTGGTAACCTGTTATCTATCCTGTAAAGCTCCGGTATTCATCGCTCCGGCCATGGACCTGGATATGTTTGCCCATCCCTCGACACAACGGAACCTGGAATTGTTACGGTCGTACGGAAATCATGTCATCGAACCTGCCGAAGGCGAACTGGCCAGCCATTTACAGGGCAAGGGTCGTATGGAAGAGCCTGATCGGATTGTCGAAATCGTAGCCTCTTTTTTTGCTTCCGAGCAACGTTTGCAAAAAAAAAAGATTGTCATAACGGCCGGTCCCACTTATGAGAAGATAGATCCCGTACGTTTTATCGGAAACTACTCATCCGGGAAAATGGGATTTGCCCTGGCCGAAGTTTGTGCAGAACGAGGCGCCGAGGTCGAGTTGGTTACAGGGCCTGTATCATTGAAAACCGTTCATCCTGCTATTCGTCGAACAAACGTCGAGTCCGCACAAGAGATGTACGATGCCGTTGTCCGGATGTATCCCGATGCCGATGCTGCCATTATGTGTGCTGCCGTAGCCGATTATCGGCCGCAGGAGAGAGCCGAAAAAAAAATAAAACGGAATACCGACGATATGACCTTGACGTTGGTTCCCAATCCAGATATAGCTGCCGCCTTGGGACAGATAAAGCAGCCGGGGCAGTTGTTGGTAGGGTTTGCCCTTGAAACAGATAACGAAGAGCAGAACGCCCTTTCCAAGATGCAGCGGAAGAATCTTGATTTCATCGTTTTAAATTCTTTACAAGACGCCGGGGCGGGATTTCGATGCGATACCAATCGTATTACGATTTTGAGCCGGGATGGAGAAAGACAGTCATTCGGCTTGAAACCCAAAAAAGAGGTAGCTGGCGATATTGTCGATAAACTCATAGAAAAACTCCATTTGTAATTGTTTGACAACCCATTATGTTAAAGAAATTATATATCCAGAATTATGCCTTGATTGATAGCCTGGAAATAGCATTTCATCAGGGGCTGTCAGTTGTTACGGGAGAGACTGGCGCCGGGAAATCGATTATTCTGGGAGCCATCGGTTTGATTCTGGGACAGCGGGCCGATGCAAAGAGCGTCAAAAACGGAACTTCCCGTTGTCTGATAGAGGGGACATTCGATATTGCAGCTTATGGGTTAGAGCCCTTTTTTGAAGAGAATGACCTCGAATATGAACAAGGCATTTGTCTGATGCGCCGCGAGCTTACCTCAACGGGAAAATCCCGAGCCTTAATCAACGATACGCCGGTAACGTTGGCCCAGATGAAAGAGTTGGGTTCCCGGCTGCTCGATATTCATTCCCAACATCAAAACTTGCTTCTGGGCGATGCCCGTTTTCAGCTCAACGTATTGGATCTCTGGACCGGAGACAAAGATGTCCTGCCTGAATATAAGAGCGTTTTTGCCGAATATAAACGGTTGTCCCGACAATTGGAAAGTCTGAAAGAAGAGGCGGCACAAGCCCGTCAAGAAGAAGATTATATCCGTTTCCAATACCGGCAATTGCAAGAAGCCTCCCTTCAAGAAGGCGAGTTGGAAGAGTTGGAAGATGAGCAACAGACCTTGACGCACGCCGAAGAGATAAAACATTCGCTCTTTTCGGTCAGCGACGTGTTGTTGGGAGAAGAGAGAGGCATTCTGTATGCGTTAAAAGATTCATCCGACAAGTTGTCGGCCCTTACCCGAGTTTATCCCAAAATAGCGGAGCTGGCCGATCGGATGCAATCCGATGTCATTGACCTGAAAGATATAGCCTCCGAAATCGATAGTGAACAGGAGCGCGTTTCCTTCGATTCGGAACGCTCTACCTATGTGCAGGAGCGGCTGGATACCTTGTATGCGTTGTTGCAAAAGCATCGGATGAATAGCGTAACCGAATTGCTGAACCTGCAAGAACAGTGGGGTGAGAAATTGTTGTTGATTGATGATTCGGATATTCGCATCAGCGAATGTGAAAAAGCTCTTTCGTTGTGTAGCAAAAGAGTAGAGGCGCTGGCCGGACAACTTTCGGATTTGCGGCATCAAGCGGCCGATGAGTTCCGGGAGTTGTTGACGCAGATGGTACGCCCGTTGGGTATGCCTAACATCCGGTTCGAACTGCTTTTTTCCCCGAAGCCCTTTGACGAATCGGGAGCCGAAGATGTCCAGTTTATGTTCTCCGCCAATAAGAACCAACCGTTGCAGCCTGTTTCCGAAACGGCTTCCGGCGGGGAAATTTCCCGTTTGATGCTCTGTGTAAAAGCATTGATTGCCGGAAAAGTAGCTTTGCCTACGATTATTTTTGACGAAATAGACACGGGGGTATCCGGAGAGATTGCCGACAAGATGGGCAATATCATGCGCGAAATGTCCTGTTATATGCAGGTGATAGCCATTACCCATTTGCCGCAGGTTGCGGTAAAGGGCAATGCGCATTATAAGGTATATAAGACAGATCAGGAAGATCATACCGTTACCCGTATTGTAGAACTGACAGAAGCAGAGCGCGTAGAAGAGATCGCGAGAATGTTGAGCGGAGCAGAAATGACTGCCGCAGCCTTGGATAATGCCCGGGCACTATTGAAAAATGTACAACAAAAAGCAGACCATGGAAAAAAATGAAATGATATTCGGTATTCGCGCCGTTATCGAAGCGGTAGAGGCTGGGAAAGAGATCGATAAGGTTCTGGTGAAAAAAGAGTTGCAGGGCGATTTGGCAAAAGAGCTTTTCTCGGTGTTGAAGGATGCCGGAGTCTTGATTCAAAAAGTTCCGGTAGAGCGGTTGAATCGTATCACCCGTAAGAACCATCAGGGGGTGGTTGCGTTTATCTCATCGGTAACCTATCAATCGTTGGAGAATCTGATTCCCGGGTTATATGAAGAGGGAAAAGTTCCTCTGCTGGTAGTACTTGACGGAATAACGGATGTACGGAATTTCGGTGCCATAGCCCGTACGTGCGAGTGTGCAGGCGTCCATGCCATTGTCATTCCACAGCGGGGCAGTGTTACGGTAAATGCCGATGCCGTAAAGACCTCGGCCGGAGCCTTGCATACATTGCCTGTTTGCCGGGTACGGAATCTGCACGAGGCGCTTCGTTTCTTGCAAAACAGCGGGATTCGGCTGGTTGCAGCCACCGAAAAAGCCGACCAAAGCTATACGGAGGTTTCCTATACAGATCCGACGGCGATTATTTTAGGTGCAGAAGATACCGGAATATCGGCCGATAGTCTAAGGATATGCGACCAGATGGTTAAGATTCCCCAGTTTGGGACAATCGGTTCTTTAAATGTTTCAGTGGCCGCCGGCGTGATGATATACGAAGCTATCCGCCAACGAATGGTATAGAGGCCAAGTTTATTACTTGATATACTCCGTTTCTCTGCGGGGTGATGGGGAGAGCGAATGTTCGGTCTGATGGGCTGTCCGGGGGCAAAAGAGATTATGCGACAAGATCATTCTTGCGTTTCTTCCACAATTGGTAGCTGTTGATGATATTCTGCCACAATACGTATGAGGCCGGCCCGATAGAAGCCAACGGATTTAAATATACCTGAGCCATCCAGATGGCAAGAATGGTATTTTTCTGCCCTAATCCCTGTCCTCCGGCAACGGTGTTATTGTAATGCCTGCCGATGTGTCGGCCCAGGATAAACTGCGATACGCATATCACCAAGGCACAGCAGGCAATCCAAATCTCTTTCTGGTAATTGGCGCTGTTCTGAGCGGCAATGAATGATACCGTCTTCCCGGTTACGACCGCCAGCGAGACAGACCACATATAAAAAGAGAGCATCTGGGCATTGTACAATTTCCGGTGTACAGAAGGAAATGTTTTTTGCAATAGCAGTGCGCAAACAAAAGGCAAGATAAGCAGACTCCCCACCTGTTTGAATATATACAGGAAAGAATCGACAAACTCCATTTCACTGTGTGTGCCGATAAAGGAAAAGATCACAGGGGCTACAAAAGCGATGCTCAGGCTACTGACCAGGCTGTACGTGGCCAGGG
>DVNA01000215.1 GCA_018714665.1 Candidatus Gallibacteroides avistercoris
CCATTCAACTTAGAATATTCAAAGCCACACTCGGATACAGTGTTCAACCCAACAGTTTTTGGTTCCGCTTTTTACAAAAAGCGGAGAAAAAAAGACGGCAATCACCGTCCCACCCCTTCTCCCTATAAAGAAGAGGTGCATTTTTTTACTGCACCTCTTCTTCCAAAACATAAAATAATGGATCACATCTCTCTCATTTCAGCGAGAAAGAGAGACGCTGGCCACTCTTCGCAGATTTTCGCTGAATTGCTTTTCCATCCTGCCACAACGTAATCTCCAACTTTCCGTTCTGCTGACGGGTTACCTCAATATCGAACGTCTTACCGAAACCGTTTATCCGGCGCAATGCCATCGTATCCCACTCCTGAGGCAAACGAGGCAGTAGGTCAAACGAATGGAATCCGGTGGGACGAATCCCGAATAACCCTTCGGTATATATCCGACAATAGAGCCCGCTCTCGGCCGAGAGATGCCGCTGGTTGCCTTCGGGCCACGCCTCGATGGGATACGGGACGTGCTCGCCCAACAAGCGGGTAGCAGAATAATATTTCAAATATTCAAGGGCCTTTTCCGTCTCGCCGGCAGAAAATACCCCCCGCAGGGCATAGAGCGTGGAGCGATCCCAGAAGGTCTCGCTGCCGGCTTGTGTCAGTAAGCCGTCCCGAGTCCACAACCGGGGCGAGAAGAGGGCGTCGATGGTTCCTGGTGCACGGTCGTAAATACCAACGGTGAGCGGAATACATATCCACGACCGCAGCACGTCGTTACCGTCGTAATACTGATAGGTGTCGAATCCTTCTACCTTGGCCCCGAAATAGTTCTCGATAGCGGTTTTCAATTCTTTGGCCTGCTTGCGGTAACGGTTCAACTCCGACGAGGACTTGCCCAAACTTTTGCCCAAATATGCAGCAGAAAGCAGAGCATCATAATAGAGCGACGAGGTACACAGGTTGGCATCGCCGGCCGGGAAACGGCCTTCCAACTCATCGCAATTGGAGGTTACCACGCCGGCATCGTTCAGTTTCTGACGGCAATATTCCAAACACCAGGTAATCAAAGGCCACAACTGTTCAGCTTCGGTTTTGTCGCCACGGACCAACGCATAGCGGGCGGCACCGTAGGCAATCATGGCGGCATCACCCCGGTCGCCGGCCCCGTTCCAAATATCAAGTCCTTCGGCAATTATCGAACTGGGTATGGGTTTAAAATCGTCGTTCATAAAACGGGCAAAATGGAGGTAGGCATTCAACGACGAGGCGTTGCCTTTTTCATACCCGAGATAGGGGAAGAACGGCCCGATGTATTCGGCCTGGTCATTCGCCCAAATAGCGGCGTAGTAGGATTCTCCTCCGGGACCGTGCATATACCCGCCCCGGGTTTTATAAATACTTTCCGAGCCGCGAATCTTGGCAAAGGCAAAAGCGGTATTCAAGACCGGATCGGGGGTCTCTACCACCAGGTTGTTCCACATCTGGGCAACAAAATCGTCCCGTTTCTGTTTTTCGACCCTGACATCGGGCACCACATCGCTTTCGTTGAGACGATGTGCCTGAACGGCTGCCGTTACCACGATGCTGTCGCCCGGTTTTACCAGAAAGGTTCCCGGGTTATATAACTGGTGCACCAACGTATAGGAACCATCCACCCCTTTGGAGGCTTCGGTATGATATACCGAACGATACTCCGGAACAAGCAGTGAGACATCCTGGTTCCCCTTGTTTTTTATGATATACTCCTCACACAGTATCGGCAACTCGGTAGAGGGGAAGAACGTGCGAGTAACCTCTATCAGGCGGGAAGGATTCGTCTCTTTTCGAGAGGGGTACTCGGTACTATATTGGCTGGTAACGGACAGTTTCCCATCCAGCTCCACCTGTTTTACCTGCTCCTGTTGCAGTGTCCGGCCATTGACAATCAACAGCGAGGGGATATCGGCCGAGAAACGACGCATCAAACTGGCATGGGTATCGTTGGGTATTGTCCGCAACAGAGGCCATACCATAGAACGTTCGAACCGGAACGAGCCGTCGGCACTTACCCCGTATCGCAAAACGGCGGATACCTGGTCGCCACTCATTTCGATATGATCGTAGTGAGGTATGAAGAGGTTATTTCCCATCGGAGACTTTTTCACCTCCCACACAATACTGCCCCGCGGAGTAATCTGCCACCGACTATTTTCGCCAAAACTACAAACACACAAAAACAATAAATAAATGCAAAGACAAATTTTCTTCATATCTCTAATATCCCTAAAAATAATGTTCTATTTTTCTTGTTTAAAATAATCCGAAGCGTTTATTATTTCATTAATCTCAAATACAGGGAAAATACCATATCTCCAACGACGAGTTACACAAACGACCTTTACCGAAAAAAAAGATACAGCAGATACTGTCTTTTCCATATTTTTCAGGATATCTACCCCATATCTCCAACGAACAATATCACTAAAATTTTTTCGGAAAAAGTCTTTCAAAGGGATGGACATAAAGACGTTCTTGTCTAATCCCTGTTGTTGGAATGATTGGCCCAATTCATGAACATATCTTTTTAACTCAGAAATTTCTCCAATAGTAGATTCCTGCTTTTCTATCAAGCCTTCGATGGTTGGAGCCTCTATCTTATCTGCATAAAGCACGATAAAATCATATTGATTTTTCCCCTGATTAAATATTGAAACAGATTTTACATCTATCTCTTTCGTATATTTAAATCCATTTTCAAATGACGAAAAAGCATCTTCTTCTCCCCAACGCTGTTTCTTAATATCCTGACTCAATAAGTTCCATGCTCTGAAATATCCAGAAGGAGATTGAATAAGTTGATAAAATTGTTCGACAATTCGTTTGGCAAAATGTTGATATATGGACTGTCTAAACAGATATAAAAGCAATAAAAATATGGTGAGAGAGAACAGCAAATACCAACTCCATCCAATTTGGATCTCTATCATCATATCTCGTAAAATATATCCCAATGATAAAATTAATCCGAAATCCGATTTAATATCGCTTAATACTCCCACAAAAGTAAAGCCTCTGTTTACAGATATTTTTTTCATAGTCTCCACAAAAATAGTTTGCCGGATTAAAATCCGGCAAACCACTTTTTTTTATAAGTTCTTTATATTTTGATCTAACCAGGCCAGTCGTTTCACGACAAAATCTTTCAGGAATTTTATTTCATTGTCGTAACTGCCTCGATCTACGTAATTGGGCCACATGATTTCATGTATATTCCAGCCGGCACCTCCCTCCTCTTTGCTGGCAAAATTACGGTTGCTGGCATATTTGAGCTGATTGGCATGATCTTGTATAAACTGAGGCAACAAGTCTAATTGCGGTTTTACTTCATTCCATTTCGCTTTCAGCTCTTCAACGAACTGGGGATCTTCAAACAGACGGTCAAACCACGGCGAACAGGTTTTGATATACCAACCTTCGGGACCGGTAGAGGAGGCTCCCTGTTCGGTCGTAATATGGTTGGCATTGCCGAATGCGATGTCGAAATCCCAAACCAACGGCTGATCAATCTTTCCATTTTTAGTCAGCGACATATAACAACTGCCTCGCATATTACCATCGCAATTTTT
>DVNA01000216.1 GCA_018714665.1 Candidatus Gallibacteroides avistercoris
CCGTTTTTAGGTGCAGAAACATCAACCCCGAAATGTTTCACGGCCGGATCAAACATTCTGGTTACATTCCCTCTTACCGGAGGATAAAAGATGAAACCGTCGGTTGGTGGAGTATTGGGCAATACGGTGAGTGTATATTTTTCTTCTTCTTCAAACTTCTGAACGAAATCGAGCGAGGCTCGGGATTGTTCCAACAAAGAGTCCTGTTTCGGGAAAAGGGGTAACGTATCGGTTACGACAATGGAATCGAAACTTATCTCCCCGCTTA
Source organism: Candidatus Gallibacteroides avistercoris (assembly GCA_018714665.1). Classification (GTDB taxonomy): domain Bacteria; phylum Bacteroidota; class Bacteroidia; order Bacteroidales; family CHK158-818; genus Gallibacteroides; species Gallibacteroides avistercoris. The sequence continues at coordinate 269 of DVNA01000216.1, forward strand.
AAATGATACGCAAACTGTTTATGTATTTCTCCTGCAAGGCGACTTTCCGTTCGAGCGAATCCACGACCAAGGCATTGTCCACAATCTGAGCACGGTCTTCTGTTTTTAAATACCCCGGCAACAAGGTCTTCAAGGGTGTGGCGGCAAATAGAACTACCACCGCAGCAAAAATCATAAACAACAACAAAAAGAGCCCGATAAACGCTCCTAAACGAGAAAGACGAAACGTCCATACCTCTTCGAGGCTGCTTTCATTGAAAAAAGAGAGTTTATACTTTGAACGTACCTTTTTCCAGAACATCCGCTGCTTATGTAATTTAGGCATACAAGTCTATATCTTTTATTTGGTAACTGCCTGCGCATATTCTATTCGTATCGCAAATAACGCATCATCGGCAAATTTAGTAATTTATGCGAATACCTATATGCGATTTCTCTTTTTTATATTATTTAGAAATTATGTAACAGGCTATGATTGAGCCATTCTATATAAATTTTGCTTTTTTATGTTGCAGACAGTCAAACAAAATCGACATTTTTTTTCTGCATATTGAACAGAATGATTTACCGAATTGTTTTACATACAAAACTTAGCAATCTTTTAGCTTGTACAATAAGCCGGAGAACAAACAGATGGCAAGCAAAAGACCGTTTAAATAAAATAAATGATGATTATTTGTAAAACTAAAAAGAGAAAAAAATGAAAACAAAACCTTTTCTTTGTACAACAATGCTTGCTGCTGCATCCCTGTTTGTTTTTAGCCAGGAAAGCGCAGCGCAAAGTAATGTAACGGTTATCGAAACCGTCAGCGTGGAGGAATTGCCAGGGAAAGTGCATTTTTATTCAGAACGTTTCGGCGATAATATGTACATCTCGCTGGGAGCCGGTGCTCAAACTTTTTTTACCGACCACTGGAATACGGGAGATAACGCCGGCAACTCCAAATTTACGCTGGCAATGGACTTCGCCGTAGGAAAATGGTTTACTCCCTACATCGGAGGGCGTATCAACGCCATGGGCGGGGCCTTACACTACGATTGGCCTATGCAGGCAGATGTCATGACTCATATGCGTTATTTCGGCATTTATGGCGATATGACATTCAATATGTCCAATCTAATAGGCGGATACAATCCCGACCGCTTCTTCTCTATTGTTCCTTTTGCCGGCATCGGATACAACTACGCTTTCAAAAACACGGGGACAGACAAGAAAACACATGCGTTTCCCATATCGGGCGGGATAACCCTGAATTTCAGATTGTCTCACTATGTTGATTTCTTCATAGAAGGTAGAGCAAACGTGCTGGGGGACCATTTCAGTGGCGTACTGGGTGGAAGTCAGGTTGAATCGATTGTTTCTGCTGTCGGAGGTTTGACATACAAATTCGGCAAGAACCGTTTCAAGGCATACGATCCTTATGCTGAACAAATGATTATCAACGGGCTGAATGACAAAGTAAATCAACTGCGCGCGGCTCTTCAACAATGCCAGGAACAAGAGTGCCCGCCGTGTCCCGAAGCAGTTGTGGTACAAGAAGAAGCCGTTATTGAAGAACCTTGTAACCAAGACCTGACCTCTGCTGTACGATTCTCCATCAACAGTGCAGTAATCAGCGACGAAGAAGCAATCAACGTTTACAACGTAGCACAATGGATGAAAGCGAACCCGGATTGCTCTATCACGGTAGCCGGCTATGCAGATAAAGAAACCGGTACAGCAGAATACAATATGCAATTGAGCCAGAAACGGGCAGATGCCGTGAAGAAAATTCTTGTCGATACCTACAAAATCGATCCGTCCAGAATCGAAACCGTAGCCGGTGGCAGTGCAACCCAACCCTACCCGCACAACAATTGGAACCGTGTGGTAATTTTCTCCGGAAAATAGAAACTCTCTATATATCATAAAAAAGGCCGTTAATCAACGGCCTTTTTTTTTGTTTGGATACAAACGCTCTTTTTTACTTTCTTTTCAATACAAAAGAGTGAATTCCTGATCCGACATCCGGAATCTCTATACGATTCTCTTTTTGAATGAATTTTATTGATTCTCCATTATGCAGCAATCGGTACTTTCCCTGATACGAACACGGCAAACAGATAGCTGCTTCCATGTTTGCCGGGATTTTTACATTGAGCTCAAAATACCCCTCTTGTTGGTTGAATCGACTTTCAATCTCTCCCCGAACAGTAGGCACCTTTACCTCTGCCCACTCCAAGGTAGCCGGCTGAGGAGCAATCCGTACCTTGGCATATCCCGGCAACAAAGGTTCTATTCCCATTAATTTACGGACAATGATATTGGCCGGAGCAGCACCCCACGCGTGATTCCAATCCTGGTTCGGCTTGTATTTGTTGTCCCATGCTTCTAACGAAATGGTAGAGCCAACGCGAATCATGTTGTACCAACTCCTCTCTCCGGTAGAGGTCAACAAATTCAAGGCTTCGGCAGCTGCATCGGCTTCGTAGAGGGCTTCCAACAAAAACTGGGAGCCATAAACGCTACAAGCCATCCCCCGGGAGACGATAAAATCGACAACACGACGCTGCTCTTTTTTATCGACCAGTCCAAAAGCCAGTGGGAACATATTACCATGCTGGGATAGATGGTCAGAACCTATACCATCGACATATCCACCTTTTTTCTTGTCGAACAGATACCGGTTGAAATTTTTCTTGAACTGTTCGGAAGATTCGAGATAATGTGCGGCCTCTTCTGCTTTTCCCAAAGCGGCAGCAATTTGCGCCATCAAAACCAACGTACGGTAATGAAATGCATTTACTACGGTATTTACCGGTTTAAATTCGTATCCGTCCGTCTCTCCGGCCTCATTCTTCCCTAAACCGAGAATCCCCGTATGAGGCCAGTCCACTATATCGCGCATCTGGGTATTGTGCAAATGCACAGCGGCCAAGGCCTCTTTGCTGGGTTCGGGCTCTACGGTCGAGATGAATCCGTATTTTCCTGCCAACGACGAAAGTGTTTTGTTTTTCAACAAATCGTAATATTGCCGCAGCGATGCCGGATTACCGGTATATAGATAATCGTTCCAGGCCAACAAGACGGACTGTAAGGTCCACTCGGTAGGCCAGGTTGGATGAAACAACAGATATTCGTAACTGTTGCGGGCCATACTGAACTCTCTGTCTACGCTGTAATGGCACAGTTGATTGATCAACGCATCGGCTTCATAGGGTATCCGTTCGCGATCGCCATCGACGTACAACCCGGCAAAACTGGTAGCCTTGATGGAATATTTACACAGTTCCCATATTTGGTTCAGCGTATCGTCAGACGATACAAAATCGGACGCTTCGTCGTTAAAGGGATAATGTACCATCTCCCGCTGAACGGATTGTGGAGTCAGCACTCCTTTGTAGTTTTCTATTTCACAGTACCGGAAAGGATATACCTCGCCGATATATGCGGGCATTTTTATGGCTTGCGCCCCTGTATTACGCGCATCTGGACGGAATACGATGCGGTAGGTATGCGTGCCCGGCATCAACTGCAATTCATAACGGGCATATCTTCTACTCCCGCCGGGAGAACGGTCTATCGCTCCACTCTTCACACACTCTCCGATGTGTATCGAAATGTTCGATACGGTGTCGGAGCTCAATGTCAAAGATAGTTGACCGAATGCATCTTTCCCAAAATCGAGGAAATGAACCGCTCCGTCTCGTTTTTGTATCATACGAGGGTATTGTATCGTTTTTTGTATCGGATAGGCCGCAGTTCCATACGGTTGCAGCCGGGATGCGGTCAGGAACGAGGCGACCTCGGACCAACCACTTTCCTGGCCGTTGTTAAAGCTCTTCACTTTCCAGTAATAGACCGTAGAGGGTTGCAGCGGTTTCCCCCGATACGGGACATATACGGATTTCTGGCTCGATACTACGCCGCTATCCCACATATCGGCGGAATCTTTTTCCAACAACCGGATATCGGTAGCTACCAAAAGGCGAAAAGCGGTTTGCAAGATGTCATTCCGACAATCATTTACTACCCAACCGAACGCCGGAGTAACCGATGCTATTTGTACTGTTTGATAGCTGGAAGGGGCCGATACAATCTCGTTTAAGGTCAATCCGGTCATATAGCCATCTTTCCAGACCCGATCGGCGTGTTCGATCAGATCAACCGTCAAACGTGTAGGACAATCGGCCGATTGCATCGGAAGAGATACTACTGAAAAAAGAAAACAAACAATAACATGATGAAACTTTTTCATAGGATGGGTATATAAAAAAGACTGCTTATGAAACCTTTTGAGTTCCGCAAACAGTCTTTGTATAATAACGGGTGATTAGTTCTTAGAGGGTTTTCCGTTTCCGTCGGCAGGTTTGGCTATGGCCTCGCGCATGGAGGTGTCGGCCTCGATATTCTTCATCTTGTAGTAATCCATAATGCCCAGATTTCCTACCCGGAATGCTTCTGCCATGGCCTTGGGTACTTCGGCTTCGGCTTCGATAACTTTGGCACGGGCTTCCTGGGCCTTGGCCTTCATCTCCTGTTCCAACGCAATGGCCATGGCTCGACGTTCTTCGGCTTTGGCCTGAGCGATGTTCTTATCTGCCTGTGCCTGGTCTATCTGCAACTCGGCACCGATATTCTTTCCGATGTCGATGTCGGCTATATCGATAGAGAGAATTTCAAAAGCGGTACCGGAATCCAGCCCTTTTTTCAATACTAATTTGGAGATGGAATCGGGATTTTCGAGTACGCTCTTATGGGTTTCGGACGAACCGATGGAGGAGACGATTCCTTCGCCTACACGCGCCAAAACAGTATCTTCACCGGCACCTCCCACCAATTGGCGAATGTTGGCCCGAACCGTTACCCGGGCTTTGGCTATCAGCTGAATCCCGTCTTTGGCAACAGCTGCTACCGGAGGGGTATCGATCACTTTCGGATTTACCGACATCTGTACAGCCTCGAACACATCTCGTCCGGCAAGATCAATGGCCGTAGCCATTTGAAAGCCTAAGATTATATTGGCTTTCGATGCGGAAACCAATGCATGGACTACGCGTTCAACATGTCCTCCCGCCAAATAGTGTGCTTCCAGTTCGTCGCGGGTAATCTCTTTTAAACCGGCTTTATGGGCTTCGATCATGGCTCGTACAATAACTTGTGGCGGGACTTTCCGGATACGCATCAG
>DVNA01000217.1 GCA_018714665.1 Candidatus Gallibacteroides avistercoris
TGCATTGTCGGGGCTTTGTTCGGTATCTATTCGATGGTATCGCTGGCTTGCGAGCGACGGCGGAAAGAGATAGCCATCCGCAAGATCAACGGGGCCGGATACGGTACGTTGATAAAACTGTTCTTGAAAAAATACATCCTCCTGCTGGTAGTGGCCTGTGCCGTAGCCTTCCCCACCGGATATCTCCTGATGAAGCCGTGGCTGGAACAGTTTGTACGACGGATCAATATGGATGGATGGGTTTATGGCTCGATTCTGGCAGCCGTGGCCGTGATGATTTCCGGTATCGTCATCGCCCGTATCTGGCGTACCCTGCACGCCAATCCCGCCAACGAGATCAGAAAGGAATAATAAACCTTACGAAAATCTCTTTCATTCGCCCATATTCAATATATCATTGCGCAATAAACAGAGAAAGGCATATCTAATCATCTCAACGGTGTGTATGTGTTTGTTATCAAAAAAATAGGGCGGAAAGAATTTCCGTCCTATTTTGTATCTTAATCGAGCTTCAATACGGCTAAGAATGCTTTCTGGGGAACTTCTACCGAACCGATCTGCTTCATCCGTTTCTTCCCTTTTTTCTGTTTTTCCAGCAATTTCCGTTTTCGGCTGATATCCCCTCCATAACACTTGGCGGTAACATCTTTCCGAACGGCCTTTACGGTTTCACGGGCTATGATTTTCGCCCCAATGGCGGCCTGAATAGCAATATCGAACTGTTGACGGGGAATGAGTTCCTTCAACTTTTCGCACATCCGCCGACCAAACGATACGGCATTATCGAAATGGGTCAACGTAGAGAGGGCATCGACCGACTCCCCGTTTAACAGAATATCGAGTTTTACCAACCGAGAAGGACGGAAATCGTGAATGTGATAATCGAACGAGGCATATCCTTTCGAGATGCTCTTCAATTTATCGTAAAAGTCTATCACAATCTCTCCCAACGGCATATCGTAAATCAGTTCGACCCGATTCCCGGAGATATATTCCTGTTTGATCAGCTCTCCCCTTTTGCCCAAACAGAGTGTCATAATGGGACCTATGTAGGTGGCATCGGTAATGATGGAGGCCCGGATATAAGGTTCTTCGATATGATCTATCAAGGTAAGATCGGGTAATCCGGAGGGATTGTGCACCTCGATCATGTTGTTCTTCTTATCGTACACTTTATACGAAACATTGGGAACGGTAGTGATTACATCCATATCAAACTCGCGATCGAGCCGTTCCTGTACAATCTCCATGTGCAACAGGCCCAAGAAACCGCATCGGAATCCGAAACCCAGTGCAACAGACGATTCGGGCTGAAATGTCAAGGAGGCATCGTTCAGTTGTAATTTCTCCAACGAGGCACGCAGATTCTCGAAATCTTCGCTTTCTATGGGATAGACCCCCGCAAACACCATCGGCTTGACCTCTTCAAATCCATCGATAGCCTCCTGACAAGGTCGGGCTATGTGGGTAATGGTATCGCCAACTTTTACCTCGCGAGAGGTCTTGATACCGGAAATGATGTAGCCGACATTTCCGGCCGACAACTCGTTACACGGCACCATATCGAGTTTCAACACACCTATCTCATCGGCCTCATATTCCTTACCGGTAGCGACGAACTTAACCTTGTCGCCTGTCCGGATGGTTCCGTTCACAATCTTGAAATAGGCGATTATCCCCCGGAACGAATTGAATACCGAATCGAATATCAAACATTGCAACGGAGCCTCGGGGTCTCCCTGTGGAGCCGGAATCCGTGTTACGATGGCTTCGAGAATCTCTTCTACTCCAATACCGGTTTTCCCACTGGCCCGGATAATATCTTCGCGTTTACATCCCAACAGATCGATGATTTGGTCTTCTACCTCATCGGGCATCGCACTGGCCAGATCGACCTTGTTGACGACAGGAATAATCTCCAAATTATTTTCGATGGCCATATACAGGTTCGAGATAGTTTGGGCCTGGATTCCCTGGGTGGCATCGACAATCAACAATGCTCCTTCGCACGCGGCAATGGAACGGGATACTTCGTACGAGAAATCGACATGGCCCGGGGTATCAATCAAGTTCAGCACATAAGGCTCTCCCTGGAACGAATAATTCATCTGAATGGCATGGCTCTTGATGGTAATACCCCGCTCCCGCTCCAAATCCATGTTATCGAGGACTTGATCCTGCAAGTCTTTTCCGGCTACGGTATTGGTATATTCCAACAAACGGTCAGCCAACGTACTTTTTCCGTGATCGATATGGGCTATAATACAAAAATTGCGAATATTCTTCATCTGTTATTTATCGTAGTTCGTAACGCGGGTACAAATATAGTGAAAGGTGAGTGCAGAGACAAACGAAAACGAAGTTTTCAAGTTTGACTATGCCGAACCGCATCCTATATTCTTTAAATATAGTGAAAGGTGAGTGCAGAAATAAACCTGAAAACAATGATATATTTCCCACACCTCCCGCTTTTCGTTATATTTGCACTGACGTGCGAACATAGGATGCATCTTGGCATAACATTCAAAACAAGTTTGATGTTCTGCTCTCGACTTTATGTATCTTTGTTGCAACAATCTTTTCTTGGCTTGAAACATAAATGTAACAATTGTTTCACAAAAAAGAAATATGTAAAGAGGACTTTTGCAACAGATAATGATAAACAAAACAAGCAATGACAACAACTGCAAACTACCGAATACTGGTTGTAGATGATGAGGAGGATTTATGTGAAATCTTAAAATTCAACCTCGAAGTCGAAGGTTTCGACGTCGATACGGCCTTCTCTGCCGAAGAGGCACTGACCAAAGATTTGTCTGTATACAACCTATTGTTATTGGATGTCATGATGGGCGAAATGAGCGGGTTCAAACTGGCCAACGAAATCCGGAAAAATGAATCCATCCCTAAAATTCCGATTATCTTTCTAACAGCCAAAGATACGGAAAACGACAAGCTGACCGGATTCAATTTGGGCGCAGACGACTATATCTCAAAACCTTTCTCTATCCGCGAAGTAGTTGCCCGCGTCAAGGCTGTAATACGACGGACAGCGGAAAATACCCAGACAGTTCCAGACATTCTAACATACGAATCCTTAGTTATAGACCTGACCAAGAAAAAAACGACCGTTGACAATACGGAAATACAACTAACAAAAAAAGAGTTTGAGATTCTGAAATTACTATTATCAAACGCGGGACATGTCTTTTCGCGGGAAGAGATTCTATCGAAAGTATGGAGTAACGAAGTTTATGTGTTGGACCGAACCGTTGATGTAAACATTACCCGATTGCGTAAAAAAATAGGGAAATACGGGAAAAACATCGTAACCCGGTTAGGATATGGTTATTGCTTCGAGGTTTAATCTGCGTTTTGTATGCAAATATCGAAAATACCTTTTCACAAAAGTCTTTTTTATACGATAACCTCTTTGTTTGTGGTTTTCGTCATAGTTATCTTCCTGTTCCAATACAACCGGGAAGAAGAGTTCAGAAAACAGATATTAAACTCTGTCTTGCAGGACTATAATATCATTATCAACCGCGGATTGGAAGAGGGAAATATGGCCCTGAACACCGTTGACTCAATCATCAACGTTTACACAAAAGATTCTGTACGCATCACCGTATTGGACCTCCAAGGGAATGTGTTGTTCGACAACGGCCTTTTCGACAGAACCGATACGTTAAAAAACCATATCTCCCGTCCAGAAATCAAACAGGCGCTTGCCAAAGGATCGGGTTATGCTCTTCGGGAGTCCGAGACCTTGGGAAAAAGTTTTTTCTATGCATCTCACTTGTTTGACCATTATATCATACGGACATCTCTTCCGTTTGATTCGTCCCGCGATACCTGGTTAAAGATAGACCCTCAGTTTATCTATTTCCTCGTTATCACCTCGCTTTTGGTAATCATAACCCTATTCTATTTTTGTGCCAAACTGGGGAAATCCATCTCCCTGCTGCAAGATTTTACAGAACGGGCTCAACAGGGGAAACCAATCAATACGTCCATACAACCGAGCGACAACGACATAGGCGACATCACAAGCAATATTTTCCGGATATACCAATATCTGCTCAAAACAAAGGAAGAGCTCTCTATCGAAAAAGAGAAACTGATTAAACACCTGCAATTCTCAAAAGAGGGATTGGCCATCTTCACCGAAAACAAACGGGAAATTTTCGCCAATAACCTGTTCATCCAATACATCAATATCATTGCCGACAAGGAGAACTGTTCGCCGGATGATATTTTTTCGCTTCCCGACTTCCAAAAAACGACGGAGTTCATCGACCGGGCTCATTTCTCGGACAAAGAGAAGAAAGAGTATATCGACCTATCTTCGCACATCTACAAAAACGGAAAATCTTTCCAAATAGAGTGCATCGTTTTCCAGGACAACACCATCGAAATTGCCATCAACAACATTACCCAGAAAGAGGAAGAGGGACGCCTGAAACGGCAACTGACACAAAACATCGCACACGAACTGAAAACCCCGGTAAGCAGCATACAGGGATATATGGAAACCATCATCTCGAATCCGGACCTGTCAGGGGAAAAAAGCAAGCAATTCCTTGAAAGATGCTATGCTCAGACGGTACGGCTGACGGGATTGTTGCACGACATCTCGCTCTTAAACCGGCTGGACGAATCAAACGATTTGTTCGACCTCGACACCGTCAATCTTTCTCGCTTGATACAAGATGCCGTATCCGAATCGGACGAAAAACTCCGAAGCCGGGAAATGGCTATCCATACGGAAATACCCGATAACTTGACCATTAAAGGTAATCACTCTCTCTTATACTCAATTTTCAGGAATCTGCTCGACAATGCCATTGCATATGCCGGGACCGGAACGTCGGTTTGTATAAAATGTTACCGGCAGGATGACGACTATCTCTATTTTTCTTTCTCGGATACCGGTACGGGGGTTCCCGAGATGCACCTCAACCGACTTTTCGAACGTTTCTACCGGGTAGACAAAGGGCGATCCCGGAAACTGGGCGGAACAGGACTGGGATTAGCCATCGTCAAAAATGCCGTACTGTTTCACAAAGGGGAGATTTCGGCGAAAAACCGTGCTTCCGGTGGATTGGAATTTTTATTTTCCTTGAAAAAACAATAAAAAAACACCCGATGAGAGATTCATCGGGTGTTTTTTATTTCGTTTCACAACTTTGTCTAAATACCTAATGACGATACTACCTTTTCTATTTTTTGTTCTGCAACCGTATTGGCTTTCTGGTATTCGTCTTTCGTATTCATCGTACCTTTTACCTCGATGTAGAATTTAATCTTAGGCTCTGTCCCGGAAGGCCGTATGGAAACCTTTGTCCCATCTTCGGTAAAATACTGCAACACGTTTGCCGTTGTCGGCATATCCAATGTATAGGTCTCGTTTTCTACGAAATCGACAGCTTTCAACGTAGAGAAGTCTTTCATCAACACCACCTTCGATCCGGCTATTTCGGTTATGGGGTTATGCCGGAAATTCTTCATCATCGCTTCTATCTCTTCGGCACCCGATTTTCCTTTCTTGACTACCGAAACGCCCTTTTCTTTTGAGAATCCGTAGGTCAGGTAAATTTCCTGCAACATCTCGTACATGGTCTTTCCATTGTCTTTTGCCCAAGCTGCAATCTCGGCCATCAAAGCACAAGCGGATACTGCATCCTTGTCTCGGACAAACGATTCGGCCAAAAATCCGTAACTCTCTTCGCCTCCGCCCAAATAACGTTTGGTGGTTTCATTTTCACGCATCACCGCAGCAATCCATTTAAAGCCCGTATAACAATCGAACATTTCGACTTCATTGCAATCGGCAATGGTTTTTATCAATTCGGTCGTTACGATGGTTTTTACAATATATTCATCTCCGGTAAGCAAGCCCAACTCTTTGTTGCGTTGTATCAGATAATTCAAGAAAATCAATACATTCTGGTTTCCATTCACCAAAACAAACTCTCCCTTATCGTTACGAATGGCCATACCCATACGGTCGGCATCGGGATCGGAAGCCAAAACCAATTCGGCATCGGTCTCTTCGGCTTTGCGGATAGCCATATCCAAAGCGGCTGGCTCCTCCGGATTGGGAGATACTACCGTAGGGAAATCTCCGCTCACGACGTCCTGTTCGGGCACATGAATGATGTTGGTAAATCCGAATTCGGCCAAAGCCGCAGGAATCAACTTAACGCCCGTCCCGTGTATCGGTGTATAAACAATTTTCATATCCTTCTGACGAGTAATCGCCTCGGGACTCAACGAGATGGTTTTTATTTGTCTGATGTATTCCAGGTCCATCTCTTCCCCGATAATCTCTATCAACGAAGGATTCCCCTCAAATTTAATGTCCTGTACAGACCGTACTTTATTGACTTCGGCAATGGTATTTTTATCGTGAGGGGCTATCATCTGGGCACCGTCGCTCCAATAGGCCTTGTATCCGTTGTACTCCTTGGGATTGTGTGAGGCAGTTAAAATGATGCCGCTTTGACACCCCAACTGACGGATGGCAAACGAAACCTCAGGGGTGGGACGAAGAGCATCGAACAGATATACTTTTATACCGTTGGCCGAAAATATGTTGGCCGATATTTCGGCAAACAAGCGGCTGTTGTTCCGGCAATCATGGCCAATGACAACCTTGATAACCGGCAGATCGGAAAACTCTTTTTTCAAATAATTGGCCAGTCCTTGTGTAGCAGCTCCTACCGTATATTTGTTCATCCGGTTACTTCCTACACCCATGATACCCCGCAACCCCCCGGTTCCGAATTCCAGGTCTTTATAAAAGCACTCTATCAACTCGGCAGGGTCTTCTGCTGCCAGCATTCTGTTCACTTCGGCTTTTGTTTCGGCGTCGTATCCCTCTCCTAACCAGCTCTGGGCTTTATTGGTAACCTCTTTTATCAAGATTTCGTTTTCCATAATTGTATTTATTAGATAAGACAAATTTACAGCATATTTTTTACAAATCCTATACCCTAAATCATAGAAACACTTGTTTCTGTTTTTCTACTTAAAACGTTACTTTCAACCTGTCGCCGGTAGATTCGGCTATCGAGCGGTAATACTCCTGAGAATAGCCTGGAAAATCGGGCATTGCCGGTTGCCCGTAGCCGTTTTCAAGGAATTTCCCGTCTTTCTCTTTTTTCAGGTTGCCGTCCAGATGTTTTACCAGCAGGTATTCTCCCAGCTTTTTCCAACGGGCGGTTGTCTGTTCGGCCTGTCCGCAGCAATATTCAGTCAGGAAACGGCACGTAGCCTCTTCTCCGTTGTTGGTCATCATCTCCGATGCAGTCTTGTCAATAGCCGGCTGCATCGTATTAAAGGCGGTTTCAATCTCCTGTTGCAACGGACGGATATCTTTTATCATCCAGTTGTAACGGGAATAGGCCATGTTGGCCACCCAGTTATGAATCCAAAAGGCCGAAGTCCAGGAAAATTCCAACAAATTACCGTTGCCATGGCGGAAACACTCGGGCACCTCTTTTATACCGCAATACATCGGCACGTAAACACACGTATTGGCATCGTCCACTCCGAACCAAAGAACTCCACCCACGGGATTGGGCAACCAGCTCCTCATCTGTGCTACAAAGGTAAATCCGGTTTGTTGTGTAGCGATAGCCCGCTCGTTTACATAGGTAGTACTGTCTACCTCGAATGTCATCGGGCGAAAACGGTACGGTACTTCGAACGGACCGGCTCCGATATCTTGTGTCATATCGAACGGTGTCCCTTCAAAATGGTCGCGCATGGCATCTTTCATATCCTGTACCGTCAACTTCTTATTGGGCCGGATATACAATGGCATGGGAGTTTTAGACTCTCCTTTTATATAAGACAGGTAGAGTTTCATCCCCTCCGGATCGAACTTGTTGAAGAAACTCCATACACGGGCCTCGCACCCACGCAATGCGCTGAAATCGGCCGGAGCATATGCGGCAGCGAAACTGAAATCTTTGTTCAATCCGTCAAAATAACCTTTTTCCCGGGCAAAGGAGATTACATCGGGCGAATAGAGGCAGTTCTCCTTGTCATTCAATGCAAACTGATGGATACGGGCATGATTGGCATGGGCGGCAATACAGTCATCGGGAATCCGCACGGCTACCCATACGGCTCCTTTGTTGTTGGGGCCTTTCCCGATCATCTCCATCATCCAGACCTCATTGGGGTCGGCTATCGAGAAGGTCTCGCCCGAACTGTAATAGCCATATTTCTTGACCAGATCGGTCATTACCTTTATTGCCTCCCTGGCGGTTTTGGCCCGTTGAAGGGTTACATATATCAAACTGCCGTAATCCATGATGGCGGTGGTATCGACCAATTCGCTCCGTCCTCCCCACGTCGTCTCGGAAATGGCCAGCTGGTACTCGTTCATATTGCCGACAACGGCATAAGTTTTTTCAACCTGCTCGATCTCTCCCAACGGTTTACCGGTATCCCATTCGTTTATTTTCAGCATGGTTCCCTTGGGATAGGTAGCCGCGGGCCAGAAATAGAGCTCGCCGTACAACGTATGCGAATCGGCAGCGTAGGTGATGAATGTCGATCCGTCGGAAGTGGCATTCCGTCCGGCCAACAGGCTGGTACAAGCAAATAACGGGGATGTTGCAGCTACAAATATCAACAGCAACGAAGCAAATACTTTTCTCATAATTGAATGTTTATGTGTCTTAATATTTAAAAACAGTAACGAAGATAACAGAATTAATCTGAACGGACAAACGATTTTTCAAATCTGATGACACAAAATACTCCGGTTGCCATATTTCGGAAAATAGAAATGGCAACCGGAGTATGGAATCCATCCGACACAGGATGTCTCTACTCTTTTTTCAATTCCGACGCGGGATTGATATGTATGGTACGCCAGATACGAACAACGATAATAAGTGTCATCAGAACGGCTACGCCCAAAAATATGCCGGCAAATATCCACCAGCTAACCGGCGTTTGCAATACAAAATGTTCTATCCAAGGCTTTATAAACAGGTATCCTACCGGGAAGGCAACCAAGGAGGCGACTGCCAACAAGAGGTAGTACTCCTTTAAAAAGAGGCTCAATAAAGAACCCATTCCGGCTCCGTTCACCTTTCGTATGGCTATCTCTTTCCGACGCTGCTCACACGCTAACGACACCATCGAATAGATTCCGAAAAATGAACTCAACAGACAAATAAACGAAAGCAAATAAAGCAACTTCAAAAAAATGCGGTCCTGTTCGGTATAACTACGGTATGTTTCTTCCATATCTGTTATATCAAAGGTTTTACCCAATTTCGACGATAAGATTTCGGAAACTTTCTTTTCTGCTTCTCCCCGCTTTCCCGGAGCATAACGGAAAGAAAAATCTGCATATCTGTCGGTTATCTTATATAGTATCGGGGTCGGCGGTTCGACAGGTGAATCTCCATATAGGTCATTTACCACGCCTATTATGGTGTATTCTTTATCTATCCAATCTTTTACGATGCTGCCCACCGGATGCTCGTATCCCAGTTTTTTTGCCAAAGACTGGTTTATAACTACCTTATCCCGGTTCTTTTCCTCATCGGTTTTGTCAAACAACTCACCCTCCAAACACTTGATTTTAAAGAAATCAAAATAGTCTGGGGTAACGCCGGCTTGGGACATATCTATCTCTTCGCCCAATTCTCCGTTATCATGCACCGCCCGCACAGATGTCGATAAAAACTGTTGGGGCATAAGCAATCCATGAGAACTACCGGTCAAGGATTCTACCTCTGGGATTTTCTCGATTTGAGGGAAATCTTCTTTAAAATCATACGCCGGATAACCTATCTGATACACGCCCATCCCCCGGGTACGGTCAAACCCCAGATCTACTCGCTGTAAAAAATTAATCTGCTTGACAAAGACGAATGTACAAAATAAAAAAATGATACCGACCACGAACTGAAAGAACAGCGCTCCCCGGCGAAACAGATTGCGTGCACGGACATTGCACTGCTGCAATGACTCCTGTAACGTATCTTTTTTGAAAAAATAGATCGGGTACAACGACAAGAGCCATGAAAAACAGAATAACGCCCCCACATACCACAACAGTTCTCCATATATGGAACGGGCGGTTTCTCTTATTTGTGCAAATGCCATAAAGTGAGGCATCAACCACTCTATCAACAACATACCGACCAGGATGGCCAGAAGCATTACCAAAATAAACTCTACCGAAAGCTGTAAAAACAACTCTTTGTTGGAGGCCCCGTTCACCATCCGCAAAGCGAGGTCCCGTCGTTTTAACTGAATACGGCTGACAAACAACGATAAATAATTGAACAGCAGAGACAGAATTACAAAGATACTGGCTATGGCGAAAAGGACAATCTGGTTAAATTTCAATTTTCCCCGGTCTCCTATCAACGGATGATAATGGAGCTTGTCCAAATCAAAAATTTCAAACGTTGCCTGTATCGAACCCAACCAATAGCTTTGCTCCGTTAAGTCGAGTTGTTTTATTTTCTTTTTGAATGCCTCTACATCGGTTCCTTCACGCAACAATAGATAGATGTGCCCATCTTGTCTTTCCCACGATTTTTGATTTCCCGGAAATATAAAATCGAACGGAATGGTGGTATGTTCGCCCCACGACTTGACAGAAGCCCGGATATGGTACTGCTTCTCGTTGCTGCTCCCGGCAAATAATCGGACAGAAGAGGCTCCCTTCACGCCTCGTCTTTCAATAAAATCATCGGTAAGCAATACACTATTTTCTCCGTCGAACAGTGCCTTGACTTGACCGGAGAGGATTTCGACATCGAACAGATCGAAAAATGCCGAATCTACACGGATATAGTTCGATCCGGCATCTACCCCCTCTTCCAAAAAACGGAATCCGGACGTTACGCAAGATGCATTTTCCACTTCCGGAAAGGTAGCTTTCATATACTCGCTCAACATCCCCGGAAGGATATCAAATCTACCGTACAACAACCGATAAATCCGATCGCTTTTTGAATGAAAGCTGTCATAGCTCATTTCGTAATGTATCCACAAAGCCGACAGTGCAAAACAAACAAACCCTACCGCTAACCCACACACACTGAAAAAGGTCTGTTTCTTATACCGTACAAGCGTACGAAATCCCACCAACAAATAGTGTTTAAACATCATAATCTTTACTTTTCAAAATTTATTGCTACCTCTATGCCAGAACTCTTATCGAAAAAAGGGAGTGTGCGAAATCGCACACCTCTCTACAAAAAGATTTCCAACACAAGCTATATATTCTTCATTAGAGAACAGATACAGGCTCTTGAAATATGGTTTTACAGTTAAATCATATTAAAAAACAAATATCGGACCATTTTATTGTCGCGGTATTTGTCAATCAACTTCAAATCAAGCACCTACAATCTCACCTCCGTAACAACTTCACCATCAAATAAGTTTATCGTGCGAGAAGCATATCCGGCATCGTGTTGCGAGTGGGTCACCATGACAATGGTAGTACCCTCCTTGTTCAATTCGCTCAACAACGTCATGACCTCTTTCCCGTTTTTAGAGTCCAGGTTTCCGGTAGGCTCATCGGCTAGGATCAGTTTCGGATTGGAGACTACTGCCCGAGCAATGGCCACACGCTGTTGCTGACCACCGGAGAGTTGTTGCGGAAAATGTTTTTCACGATGCGAAATGGCCATTCTGGCCATCGCTTCTTTTACTTTCTTTTTACGTTCTGATGCCGGAACGCCCATATACAAAAGCGGCAGTTCGATATTTTCATAGACATTCAACTCGTCAATCAGGTTAAAACTTTGGAATACAAATCCGATAACCCCTTTACGCAAGCGGGTTCGTTGCGATTCGGTATATTTGGATACTTCAACTCCATTCAAATAATATTCTCCTCCGGTAGGATTATCAAGCAATCCTAAAATATTCAACAACGTTGATTTTCCACATCCCGAAGGCCCCATGATGGCTACAAATTCGCCCTCCTGTACCTCAATACTTACACTGTTTAGCGCCAATGTCTCCACCTCGTCGGTACGGAAAATTTTTTGAAGATTTACTGTTTTAATCATAACTGGTCTGTTTAAAATTTTCTTGTTATATCTATAAACCTAATTTCCAATTCTCTCTATTAATTATTACTACAAATTTCGTGCCAAACTACTATATTATTGATTATTAATATATTAAAAAAGCTATCTGTTTTGAGAGTGTGCGTTTTCGCACAAAAGCGTGCGATTTCGCACACCTTATCCGCACACTTTGATGCAGAGAGAAAAGTTTTTTCCCAGAATATTCAGGAAAAAACTTTTCGATACTCTTAAAATAAACAACCTATCATCGTAACACAATATTATTTTTTCAATATCAATACTTCTGCATCTCCAAAATTGTCGTATCCCGAAACAATTACCTTTTCTCCGGGTTTCAACCCGCCGATTATTTCATATTGCTGGGGATTTTGACGACCAATTGAAATGGGAACCCGGGTGGCCCGATCGCCGGCTTCGTTTACCTTATAAATCCATTGGCCTCCGTTGTTTTGAAAGAAATCGCCGCGCGGTATGACAACGGCATCTTCGGGTTGTCCCAGTTCTACCTGTACCCTGTAACTTTTACCAATGCGGACGTTATCGGGCATCTCTCCGGTAAAAACCAAATCTACATCAAAAGTCCGGTCTTTTACCTCAGGAACGACTTTGGTAATTTTCAACGGATATTTCGTCCCCTGGTAATGGATGGTAGCCGGTAACCCGATTGTGACACGGTCGATGTAATATTCGCTCAGCGCTGTACTTATTTTATACTGATCCAACACCTTTATATCGCCGATATTGCTACCGGCAGCGACCTGCTGACCGGGAGTAACGCCGATGTCGCTCAACTGTCCGGCAATGGGAGCGTAAACCACCAAGCGGTCCAACCGGTCGCGTGCGCGTTCAAATTTTTTCTTTTCCCGCTCCAAATCGGTTTCCATCAAACCGCGACGTATCACACTAACGGCAGAATCGTGTTTCAACCCCTCGCGTTGCAACTCGGCCGATTTCATATTGAATTCGTACTCATCCCGTTTAACCTCCAACTGGGCCTTGCTGGTAATACCCATCTTAAACTCCTCGACATCGACATCGTACTGCTTCTGTAATTTTTTTAGCTGATATTCGTTTTCGAGAATCTGCTTTTTCAGGTTCAGGCTTTGCTGTTCCATCGTAATCTCTTTCTCCTGATACTCGACAATCTGTTTGGCCAATTCGTCCCGTTGATCTTCAATGGTACGCACCAGTTCGGGATTTTCCAACACCAAAATGGTATCGCCCTTTTCCATCATACTACCCACTTCGCCGACAATCCGGGACACACTCCCCGACTCTTGGGCGTTGACTTTTATGGTCAATATCGGATGTACCAATCCCTCGACATCGACATATTCGAGAAATTTATCGTTCTTTACCTCTTCTATTATCAACGAATCGACCTCTACCCGAAGTTTCTTGGCTCCCGAAGTGGAGGCTATTACATAAATCAATAAAACCAAAAACGCTACACCCGAGGCTATGTAATATTTATAGCGAATCAGCGGATGTTTTTTTTCAATAGGTCTGTCCATAATCGTATCTTTTTATTTCTATTTTTCTATTTCATCAATACACTATAATCTTCGGTTATCGGAATATGTTTCTCAAAATCGAACAGGGTCAAACTGCGAATCAGGTAATAGTAACTCCAAAATGAAGCCAGCGATGAGATATACCCCCGCTTGGCCGAGTCGCGTTCGGAGATAGCCGAATTCAAATCGAGAATGGTCGATTTACCCGTTATGTACAACTGCCGGGCGATGTTGTGCCGCCGTTCGGAAGTCTGATCGGTCTTATTGGCTATCAAAACCTTGGCAGCCTGCAAATTAAACTGTTTTACCGAACGAATAATATTCTGTTCAAAATCGACCTTGTCCTGTTCCAAACGGGTCAATTCAGCCTCCCGGCCGCTTTTGGCCATCTTTACCTTACCTCGACCGCGCCCCCAATCCAGGATGGGCAACGACAGGTTTATACTGGCATACTGCTGGTCTAACGGATCTCGGTACGATTCGCTTATCCTCTCTCCGGTTTGGGTCAACCCGAACTGCAAATAGATACTTGCTTTAAGACCTGCTTCTGATTTGGCATACGATACAGAGCGGTCAGCTTCAATCCGACGTAACTCCATCGTCTCCAAATCGGGATTGTTTTCGTACGCATAACGCAATGCGGAGTCGATGTTCACGGTAAACTGCGGTACGACATCGTCTATCACCAGTTCTATTTCCACGTCATCTTTTATCCCCAAATAAGAACGCAACGTCTGCATATTATTTTCTACTTCTATCTGCGCATTCATCATATTGTTCTCTTCCGACAAGCGCTGTATCTCATGCTGCAACATATCGTTCTCGGTGGTTACACCTATATCGTAACGACCTTGGGCCACCCGGTACAAGGTATCGGCATTGGCATAGTTATAACTGGCAATATCCCAATTGGTCTGGGCCAACGCCAAATTGAAAAAGTAGTTCGTAGTCTGTGAGGCTACCAGTTCGAGCGATTCGACATAGGTTTTCTTAGCTCGCTGGTAATAGAGCGGTTCTGTCTTGTGTGCCCATTTCATGGAGTTATATCCGAACAAATTTTGCGAATATCCTACCGTTATCAGGTTCGATTTGTAGGAGGATGTATTGCTACTCAACAAATCCAACCGGTCGAGGCTGCTGTTCAACGTCAGCGTACCGCCTGTAAATGCAATATTCTGCCCGATAGACAACGAGGCATTGGTGGTCAAAAGTTGTTGCTCTACATACTTTTCAGAACCATCAGACAAGGTAATTTTGTTAATAGACCTGTTCAACGTCGGATTAGATGAAAACGAAAGCGACGGTAAATAATCGGCCCTGAACGAACGATATTGCCAATAACTGGATCGAAAATTTTCGCGAGCGGTTAGTATATCCGGCGATTTTTCTTGTGCCAGTGCAATGGCTTCCTGCAATGTCAGTTTCAGTTTCTCTCCCTGAGATTGCACCGAAGTGTGGAAACCCAAGATAAATACAATTGCAACAAATATATTTTTCATACACATAAAATGTTTATCATATTCTATACAAATTTCGTGCCAAACTTACAACGTATTAATAATCAATAATATATATAATATTGAAAATTAAAAAGTGTTCAAAATCGCACAAAATATGTGCGAAATCGCACATACAAGATGTTGTTTTAATACTTATCTTTGGAGAAATTACATCATAAAAAAATCGGATTATGAAAAATCTGGGTAGATTGTTGATTATAGATGATAACGAAGATGTACTGTTTGCGCTTAACTTGTTGTTAGAGCCGTATGCCGAAAAGATAAAAATAACCACCTCTCCCGAGAATATTGAATATTTCATAAACTCTTTCAATCCCGACATCATATTGCTGGATATGAATTTCAGCAAAGACGCCATCAGCGGACAAGAGGGATATTACTGGCTGGAACGGATACTAAAAATAGACCCGGATGCCATTGTGATCTTAATGACGGCTTATTCCGATACCGACAAAGCGGTAAAAGCGATTAAATCCGGGGCTATCGACTTTATATCCAAGCCGTGGGAAAAAGAACGGCTGTTAAGTACTCTCTCATCAGCCATGAAACTACGCAACTCCCGTACCGAAATCAACTCATTGAAGAAACAAGTGGCCGCCATGGCTTTGGAAAAAGAGCGGAATTACGAAATTATAGGAGAATCGGAAGCGATGTTACAAATATTCGATACGATCGAAAAACTTTCCAATACGGATGCCAACATCCTGATTTTGGGGGAGAACGGAACCGGAAAAGACCTTGTAGCCAGAGCCATCTATCGGAACTCGCCCAGAGCCCATGCCGGGTTCATAGAAATAGACGTAGGCAGTATCCCGGAATCGCTGTTCGAGAGCGAGCTCTTCGGTTATGAAAAAGGGGCCTTTACGGATGCCCGGAAAGAGAAAGCGGGACGAATGGAAATCGCTTCGGGCGGGACTCTTTTTCTGGATGAAATTGGCAACATATCGATGACCATGCAGGCAAAACTGCTAACCGCCATCGAAAAACGGAAAATCTCCAAATTGGGGAGTACAAAAACCATAGACATCGATGTCCGACTGATTTGTGCTACCAATACGGACCTGCACAAACTGGTATCGAAAGGCGAATTCCGACAAGATCTGCTCTACCGCATCAATACCATCGAAATACACATCCCCCCTTTGCGTGAACGGGGTGGAGACATTCTTCTTCTGGCAGATTTCTTTTTAAAGCGTTACGCCCAGAAATACAAAAAAGATATCAAAGGGCTACTAAAAGATGCCCAGAAAAAATTGTTGCAATACTCCTGGCCGGGAAATGTACGGGAACTACAACATACCATAGAACGAGCTGTCATCCTATCGGATAGCAGCTTTATCCGAGCGGAAAATTTTTTATTGCAACCGGTCATAACCAAAAAGAAAAACGAACACGAAACACTGAACCTCGAAGAGATAGAAAAGGAGGTCATCGAAAAAGCCATGAGACGTTGCAACGGTAACATCAGTCAGGCAGCCGAACTGCTTGGTATCAGCCGATATTCACTATACCGGAAAATTGAGAAAAACATCCAATTCTAACTCTTATGAAAAGTTATAAGTTCCGGATTGCCATCCTGATCTTTTTTATTCTAATCTTATCCGGATTAACAACATACCTCATATCAAAGGGATACCATTTCAGCGTATTCTTTTCAATAGCAGCTATCCTTTTTCTGGCCATCAAGTTATACAGACAAATAGAGAAAGCCATCGAGGTAATGGAACGGATGATTATCTCGATTCAATATACCGATTTCAACATATCGTTTGCACGGTCTGTCCAGGAGCGTGAGTTCAAACATCTCGGCCAAATGATGGACGACGCCATCCGCTCATTTCGCGACAAATTATACCAGTTGGAAATAGACCATCAATATTACAACACATTGTTAAGTACCATAGATTCGGGACTATTGGTCATAAACAAAAGGGGCGAAATAGAGTGGATCAACCAAGCAGCATTGAAAGAATTGGAGAAATCGAACATAAACAACATCGCAGAATTAAAGACTGTACATCCAGAACTACCAAAAGTATTATCGGAACTGAAAGCAGGAGATATCAAAATAGTAAACATCACCAAACAGGACTTTAAATATGAATTAATCATTACGGGTATCTCCTTCTCCGTACAAGGGAAGGAACTTCTGCTCATAAGCCTGAAAAACATACAACCCGTACTGGAAGAGACCGAAATTGAGGCCTGGCAGAAACTAATCCGTGTATTGACACACGAGATTATGAATACCATCGCTCCTATTATCTCCCTCTCCGAAACCGTAACCGAACGAGCCAGCGAAAACGGGAACAGTGAAAAAGAGTTTGCCTTGATGTTACAGGTCATGCAAACCATCCACCGAAGAAGTAAAGGGCTGTTAGACTTTGTGGAGAATTACCGGAAATTAACCCGAATACCGACCCCTACATTTGCCAAGGTATGGATAAAACCGCTATTCGACGATATTCAGAAATTGATGCAAAATACGACGCAAGCCCAGATATCTTTCGATATTGAATCTCCTGGACTTTACATCATTGCTGACCGCTCCATGATTGAACAGGTATTGATTAACCTGATAAAAAACGCTTACGAGGCCCAATACAAACAGCCGATAGCAATTCAGGTAAAGGCAAGCCAATCCAAAGGGATGACCTCCATATCTGTAACCGACAACGGGACTGGAATTGTAGCAGAAGCCTTAGATAAAATTTTTATCCCATTTTACACCACCAAGGCAAACGGATCGGGTATCGGGTTAAGTTTATGCCGACAAATTATGAATATGCACGGGGGCTCTATCAGCGCCAAATCCCGAGAAGGTGAAGGTAGCCAATTTACGCTTCGTTTCAAGAACAGAGAGATGCAAACTCATTCTTTCTCATAAAACAAAGTATTTCCGGCCGGAGAATTTCCCTCTTTCCGAAAAAGATTATAATTCATTCCTTTTTTTCTGGGAAAAGCCGTATATTCGTAGGTCAAAATATCCAAGACAGGCGTTGCAGATGAAAAAAATTGTCGTACTCATTGCCCTGACATGTCTCATTCTTCCCTCTTGTTCTCTATTGAAATTCCAGTTGAACGAAGAGGGAGCCGTACCTTTGTCGAAAACGGAGATGAATATCCGCGTATATACGCATACCTATATCTCCACCTTTTTCTCTGAACTGGAAGATGCTGTTGACAGCCTCAAACAGGTAACAAACGATCCCAAAATCATAGGGCAGTCGCTGGTATGGCTTATGAACAACGAAAGCGCTGTACAGGGGGCCGTATTTCAGGTAGATCCCAAAGTGGCATTGGCCGATACCTGGTTGCTATCGATACAAATGGTCGATTTTTTGGAGCATCACGGCAAAAAATATTTTGGTGATTATACCCCCATTCTTCTGGAACCGACACAACAGCTGAATACCCAGATAACACAGGCCGCCCAACGGATGCTCAACCACAAAGAATACGAAACGATGCAAAACTTCGTATCCGAGCAAAGCCATCGACACCGCATCACTGAAATCAATTATACCCGCGACCCGATATATGCCCAATGGCTGCAATACAACAATATGCCGGATACTTCCGCCATATCCACCGTAGGAAGCCTCTCGCAAGTAATAGCCGGTTTCTCAGACCGTTTCTCCGTAATGGGCGGACAAATCGGCAAAATTGCCCAATGGCAGTTGGAACTGGCTTCGCTTTACACGGGTATCACCCCCGAAACATTCAAGGCAATTGGTGATTCGGCCAACGTGCGTATGGATGAGTTCATGGAACTCATCAACCAAATGCCTTATTACTTGGATACTACCTTAGTCAAGATAAGCGGCGATCTGCTCATCATCACCAGTGTACTGGATGATCGAATCGCCTTGACAATGGCCACGCTACAACAAGAACGTCAGGCTCTTGAAACGATGGTGGCCCGCGAACGGGAAATCATCATGAACGATGTAGACAGTATCAGCGTGCACGTTACCCAAACCCTCATGCAGAAAGCAACCGAAATGCTGAAAGAGGTTTTGCTCTATCTCTGTTTGCTGTTCGCCATCATTCTCTTTATTCCTTTCGGACTGGGATACGCTACCGGAAGAATCTTCACAAAACAGAAAGTTCATAAAAAAACAGAAAAAGAAGGAAGAACAGGGAAAGGAGGATAACCTGTCCCCGCAATAAACAGGAATGAAATACTCTACGAGGAATCAATCTTTTTATCGCTATTCAAAACGGATTGAGCGTGCCGGCCGAATCATAGAGACGATATACGATGCCCCCAACAACATCAAAAGAGAAACCGCCAAACATCCAATATTCAACAATATCCAAGCCCAAAGACTGAGGTCTATCGGTACAGACGAAATATAATAATCTTGTGGATTAAGTTTTATGACATGAAACCGGGACTGGATCAAACAGATCGATAACCCGACCAGATTCCCGAACAACATCCCTTTGCCAACCAGAAACAACGAAACATAAAGAAATGTTTTCCGAATAAAAAAATTGGTTGCTCCCAGCGCCTTCAACACACCAATCATATTGATCCGTTCCAGAATAATAATAAACAGGCCCGAAATCATCGTAAAACCGGAGACAATAGCCATCAACCCCAAAATAATCCAAACATTCATATCGAGCATATCGAGCCAACTGAATATCTGAATATTCTGCTCTTTCAACGACGACACATAATAATGCTGGTCATACGGGTCTGACAATTCATTAAATTCAAAATAGAGCTTCTCGGTCATGGCATCTACCGCCTCGTAATCATGCAACAGGACGGAGAA
>DVNA01000218.1 GCA_018714665.1 Candidatus Gallibacteroides avistercoris
ATCGCGCAAATCGATTCGCTCGTCAAACAATGCGAGGAGCCGGTGGCGCAAAGTATGCTGTATCTGATGCAGGCCAAGATCTATACTGCACAGGCGACAAGTCAACTTCGCTATGCCTTTGATGAGACGACACAAAACAATCTTCTGCTGGGTATAAGCAACGAAGAGCTGCTTAAAAAGACCGTAACACTTCTCTGGAAAGCGCTCGAACCGGCCCGGCAGTTGCAACAGACCGACGTCCTGTTGTATAAAGCGGTGCTCACCGAAGGTACAGCCTCCCGCCAGTTACGTCCTACGATGTACGATTTTGTGGCTCATCAGGCGATAGACCTGTTGCAGAACTTGCAGGATTATATGGCTCTGTATGTGGATCAAACGCCGGTGAAAGAGAATTACCTGCTTTGCCCGGTTCAGGATTTTCTGCAAATAACGTTCGATGACTCCCCCTATCAGGTAGCCTCCGGCATATTCCGGATATACCAGGATTTGTTGCGGTTCAGGGAAACAGAACCGCTTTCGTCCCCGTTCCTGATCGATGACCTGGAACGTGTCGAGGTGGCTATCCGCTACATGAACGATTCCTATTACAGTGAGGAACTGAACAACCGTTATGTGAATTTCCTGTTCGGGATGCTCGATACCTATGGCGATAATGGCTATTCGGCAGAGATTGTCCGGAAGATATATGCCCGGGTCGAATCGTCAGATCGGTATGAATGGGTCAATCGGTTGTACGAGTGGTGCCGTGCGGCCTCGGCCCGCTTCGGCGACGAGAACGAGCAGGCAAAGGTGTTTGACGAGGTGTGTCAGGCCCTCACCACTCCCAGACTGCTGCTGGGCACAAACCTGAAAGGCGTCTTCTATCCGAAAGAAAAACAGACCTTGAAATACCGGTATGCCAACATAAAGGATTTGCATATCCTCGTTTCGCGGATAGAGACATCCGCCGAGACATACTATCAGGCAGAGTGGGACAAGCTCGATTCATTCCCCACCCGAAAAGTGTATGAAAAAAGTATCCATCTAAGCGATACCCTGACGATGGTTTCCAGACCGTTGGAGCTTACCTTCCCGGGATTGGAGTGTGGTTTGTATAGCATCGAACTGTTGCCCGATACGGTACAATCCCAGAAACGGAAGTATGTGGTAAGCGTTTCGGCCCTGCTGGCCCAAACGTTGAAATACTCCGATACCGATGCTCAGATCATCGTTACCGACGGCCGTTCCGGAAAGCCCAGGAGCGGAGTAGCCGTAACCCTTTATGCGAGGAAGTATCCCATGCAACCGACCAGGACACTCTATACCGACAAGGATGGTATCGTGAATGTTTCCCAGCAGGACAGCGTAGGGGCCTATTTTATCCACGATAAGAAGGACGACGCTTATCCCAGGATGAATGTGCCCTTCTTTTATCCGAGGAGTTCGGGCAGTTATCCCTATTGGGTAGAGTTGGATACGGATCGGGGGGTGTATCGTCCCGGTCAAACCGTGCAGTTCTTTGGTGTCGCCTTTCTGCCGGAAATGAAAGCATCCGGACAGAAAGCCCAGGTGGTAACGAATACGCGGGTGGAGGTGTCGTTGACGAAAAATTCCAAACCGATAGAGACCCAAGAGTTTGTAACCGATGAATTCGGAACGTTTTACGGCGAGTTTGTGTTACCCCCCGATGCCGACGGCCGTTATGAGATACGCACTCCTTACAACGGCATAGCCGATTTTCAGGTGGCCCAGTACAAACGACCCACGTTCCAGATTACGGTCGATCCCGTTAAATCGGCCTATTCGTTCGGTGTACCGGTTACATTGACCGGAAAAGTTGCCTCCTATTCGGGAGTCTCCTTATCCGGAGCAAAGGTAAATTACCGCATTGTGCGTGCCTATAATTACTTTAAGACCAGCTATATGTGGCGGGATAAACAGGTAGAGCAGGGAGAGCTGACTACCGATGACGAAGGAAAATTCTCGCTCCGGTTTATCCCCGAAAAAGAGGCCGGGTCAAAAGACACCTCTTTGGCAGAACGGTATCAAATTATCTTTACCGTTACCTCTCAGGCAGGAGAGACACAACAAGAGCTTACCACCCTGCTGGTGGGAGAGTCGCCCTTGAAGTTGAACATTTATACGGAGTCGTATGAAAAAACATTTAAAGAGAGGATTTTCCAGACCTTCTCTCCGAATGTCGGGAAAGAGGACTCTATCTATATCAAGTTTTCAGCCGTCAATATGATGAACGAGCCGCAGACGGTTCCGTGCAAGGTAACCCTCTTCTCGTTGAAAGATGACAGAGACCCCTCTTCACGCGATCCGTTGGATAGTTTGAAAGTAGATAAGCAGCTTTTTGAACGGCTCGTATCATCCGGCGATTCCATCCCCGTGTCCGAGTGGCGAAACCTACCCTCGGGCGCTTATCGGTTGAGAGTTGAAACGGAGGGAGCTCAGAAGGCCATGAAAGAGCAGAGTTTCGTATTGTATTCGCTCGAAGACCGACGGCCACCCGTTAAGAGCCTCTTCTGGTTACCAAAAACCGATTATGTTTGTAACGAGGGCGAAAAGGCTTCGGTATTATTCGGCTCGTCAGAAAAAGAGGTGTATGTTTTGGCCGAGCTCTTCGATGACGACCGGTTGCTCTCCTGCCGCTGGATCAAAATAGGGAAAGAGAATTACCGGTACGAATTTCCATATCTTCGAGAGTATGGAAACTCGTTGACGCTCAGTCTGACATACGCCCGAAACGGAGAGTCCTACAACCGGCAGGTCTGGATTGACAGGCAGATGCCCAGCCGGCAATTAAGCATCAAGAGCGTAACATTCCGGGATCATCTGGTGCCCGGAACCGATGAGAAGTGGAGCTTCTCTGTTGCCGATGGAACCGGCAAACCGGTAATGGCCCGCTTTGTTGCCGGGATGTACGATGCCTCGCTCAACGAGATATATCCCAATATTTGGCATATGCTTTTCCAGAAGTTCGAGAACAGAAAATACATACAGTTTGAATTCCTCCATACATCCTACCGGGATTTATCCAATTATGGTTATATAGGCGTAAGTTTTCCGCCGTTGAGGTTCGACAATTTTGCCTATCCGCAGGGTATGCTGGTAAGAGGGAGCCGGATGGTAACCTTTGCAAAAGCGAAATCCGAGGCCCAGTCTGCAAATGGTGTTCAGGACATGGCGGCCGATGCCGCACCGATGAGCCTCAATGTAGTGGCTACCGTAGCCGAGGAAGCCGAGGTTGAGGCCGGTATGGCAGAGATCGATTATCGAAACAATTTTAACGAGACCGCCTTCTTCTATCCCGCTTTGCAGAGTAACGAGGCTGGCGATGTTTCGTTTACGTTCCGTGTCCCCGATTCCAATACCCGGTGGTTGTTCCAGGCCTTTGCCTATACGAAAGATTTGCAGAATGGCCAAATCGATCGGGAGGTAGTGTCGTCCAAACCGTTGATGGTAGCTTCCAATATCCCCCGGTTTGTACGTCAAGGCGACGATGTCTCTGTTTCGGCCGTGGTACAAAACCATTCAGACCAACCCGATTTGGGCGAACTTCTGTTTGAACTCTTCAATCCGTATAACGATTCGGTACTGGTGAGCCGTCGTAGTAGCTTCTCGTTGGATGCGCAGGCAACCGAGGCCCGGGATTTCACCTTTACCGTATCCGAAGAATATCCCGTCCTGGGCATCCGTATCCGGGCCGAGGGCAGGACCCACTCCGACGGTGAGCAACACGCGATGGCCGTATTGCCCTCACGCAGCATGGTTACGCAGACGCTGCCGTTCGGGTTGACCGGAAAAGGTTCTAAAACGGTAACGATGAACGCGCTGAAAAACAACCGATCTGAAACCCTCGAAAATTATCGGTTGACGCTCGAATATACCGTTAATCCCACGTGGTATGTGGTACAGGCATTGCCCTCCATGTTGCCGGCAGAGGCCAACAATGCATTAGGGTTGATCACCTCCTATTATGCCAATACGTTATCGGCCGGCATAGGGAAGAAGAATCCCCGTATCGAAACGGCCATCAAGATGTGGAAGGCCCAACGTCCCGAATCTTCGGAACCTGCCCTGTTGAAGAACAAATCGTTGAAGTCCATTCTGATTTCCGAAACTCCCTGGGTGTTGGAGGCTACCGATATGGCCCAGCGCATGAGCCGGTTGGAGAACCTCTTCGACGAGAACCGCATCGCCCGGGAGCAACAGGCGGCCCTGAACAAGCTGCAATACCTGCAAACCCCCTCCGGAGCGTGGAGCTGGTTCCGGGGGATGTCTCCCAGTACAGCCGTTACGATGCAGGTGTTGACCTACCTGTCCCGGTTGAATACGTTAGGATTTGTGGAGTATGGCGAGCCGGTGAAGAATATGCAGGTAAAGGCTTTGTCCTATCTGGACAAGGAGATACTGAAACCCCGGAAAGAGCCGCGTACCTCGTTCACCCCGTTCGATGTCGATTACCTCTATGTGCGCAGTGCGTACCGCGATATTCCCTTGGCCGGCGAAACCCTGAGCCAGCACAAGGCCATGATGGACAGTTTGCTGAAATGTTGGCCCCGTTTAGGGTTGGGGGCGAAGGCGAAGGCCGCCGTGGCCGCCTTCCGGTACGGATTCGTCGAAGAGGCGCAGGCGATGGTCGAGTCGTTGCGGCAATATGCCACCACTACTCCGCAGATGGGGATGTTCTGGGATACCTCCCGCTTGTCGGCTTCGAACCCCGAAGGAGCCATCCGTACCCATACGCTCATTGCACAAGCCTTTGCCGAAGTCGATCCCCGGGCCTCCGAGACAGAGGCTATGAAACGGTGGTTGCTGATGCAGAAGCAGACGCAGGATTGGGGCAATACGGTTGCTACCGCCGATGCCGTTTATACGCTGCTATCGACCGGCGACGACTGGCTGGCTGTCGATAAGGAGACCGTGTCGTTGCTGTGGGGCGGAAAACCGGTCGATGCGGTAGCCGACGATCCGTTCAGTGGATATATCCAGCAGAGCAAGGAGGCCGCCGATATTGTGCCGTCCGATGCTACGGTAACGGTCAGCAGCCCGGTAACACACCCCTCCTGGGGGGCCCTCTATTGGCAATATTTTGAGAATTTCGATCAGGTAGAACGTGCCGGCAGCGGCTTGACGCTCTCCAAACAGTTGCTCGTAGAACGCGTTGTGGAGGGTAAGACGAAATGGGTGCCCTTGGATAAACAGGAGATCGTACCCGGAGATAAGGTGCGGGTCAGCCTCATCCTCTCTGCCGACCGGGATATGGAGTTCGTCTATCTCAAAAACCAGCGGGCTGCCTGTTTTGAACCCACCGAACAGCTCTCCGGCTATAAATATAAAAACGGAGTAGGGTATTACCAGCAGAATCAGGATGCTGTTACCCAGTTCTATTTCGACTTCCTGCCGAAAGGCTCTTTTGAAATAACCTACGATCTGTGGGTAGATCGTTCCGGAACTTACCACAACGGCATCTCCACCGTACAATGCCTCTATGCCCCCCAATATGCGGGACAGGCTCCGGGAGAGGTTATCGTGGTAAAGTAGGATTCCGGGATTCGGAGGGAAAGAATTCCGGCTATCGGGATGCTTGTAAGAATAATTGATCTGGCAAAGGTGCGGATTTCCGGAAAATCCGTACCTTTGTATGTATAATGTAGGAAGAGAGATGACAAAGTTGGTTATTTTCGATTTGGACGGTACCTTGTTGAATACCATAGACGACCTGGCTACCAGTACCAATTACGCTTTGCAATGTGCCGGATACCCGCAACACGACCTGTTTGCGTACCGCTATTTTGTTGGGAATGGAATTAATAAATTGATTGAAAGGGCATTGCCATACGACAAGAAAACCGAATCGGAGATTGCTCGGTTGCGGAAGTACTTTGTCGAGTATTATGGAAAACATATGTGCGACCTCTCTCGTCCGTACGAGGGTATTGTCTCGTTGTTGGAGGCATTGCAGGAACGCGGCATCGCATTGGCAGTGGCCTCGAACAAGTACCAGGAAGCTACCCGGAAATTGATTGCCAGATTCTTCCCGCAAATAGACTTTGCCGTTGTGTTCGGGCAGCGGGAGGGCATACCCGTCAAACCCGATCCCGCAATCGTATATGATATTTTGCGGATAACCGGCGTCGAAAAAGAGGAGACATTGTATGTGGGCGATACCAACGTAGATATGACTACGGCCATCAATAGTGGTGTCCGTTCCGTGGGAGTAACCTGGGGTTTCCGTCCGCAACTGGAATTGGAAGAGAGCGGGGCAAAGGCAATCGTTCATCATCCGGACGAAATCCTTTCATTGCTCTAATCCGGAACGAGGAACAGGGAAGCGGAGATTCGTCCTATTCGATATCGTTGGTGGTGATATATCCGTTCATCATGGCATAAAAACTCAATCCCGATACCGTCTTGATTCCCAATTTGGCCGTGATGTTCTTGCGGTGGGTCAGTACCGTGTTGAAGCTGATATTCAGTTTGTCGGCAATCTCTTTGTTGATGTATCCTTGGGCCACGAGTTGGAGCACCTCTACCTCCCGCGGCGACAGCTCTTCGTGTAGTTCATCGGCTGATTTCTGGACGATGGAGTTCAATATCCCTTCTAATTTCTCGATGATGTTTTCTGCCTCGTCGTGTATGTACAACTGTTGAAAAGAGGCTTTTGTCTCGTCGGTATCCGTCGTTCGGTCACACAGAATAACGCTTCGGCTCTTGCGGGGCAGAAAGAAATCGGCACAGGATAGGAAGGTGTCGGCCGTTACAAAATAGAGGTCGTATTGTTCGGGATGTGCCGCAAGGAAGTCTGTGATGTTGGTATAGATATCTATCCTCCCGACGGCAAAAAAATGACACAGCAACTGCTTTAACCCGATGTTGGTCAAGGTAAAGGGGGAGAGGAGGGCTATTTGCGTTGGGTGTGACATGGTCTCTTTATTGAATCTGTTTCATGGCTTCTGACATCGGCTGCAAGATGCGGTTGCGGATACGGTTGTGTTGTCGGATATCTTTTTCAAGGCTGTACAGGGCGAATATGACGGCATAGCAGAGGTTTACATCGTACGAGCCGGAGAGGTGCAGGATAAAGAGGTTTTTGAGGTCGTTCAGCTTTTCTTCGATGATCTCCTCCTGTTCGTTGCAGCGGTGTTTGAGGTGCAGGTCGTCAACCTTTCCCTGTTGAGACAACCGTTTGTAATGGCCCATGATTTCGGGGAACCATACCGTGTGGTCGTGTTCGATGCGAGCCAACAGCTCTTTCTTGAATTCGATAAAGAATTTCCGAATCCATTCCAGGTTGTTGTTGTCCGTGTCGCTCTTCTCTATAAGTGAATTCATGTGCCGTTCGATGTTGGGCAGCTGGAAACGCTGGTAGTAAAGATTCGTTTTGGTCAGGTAATCTACGATTTGTGCGGCACAAAACGATTGCAGCCGTTTTTCGGGGAAGTAGGCTTCGTCGATGAACGTATTGAGTATGGTCAGGAAGAAATGGCAGTCCAGGCCTTTCTCCTCGCAGACCGTTCGGATGCTTTTGTCTCCTGTCCCCAAATAGATTCCGAACCGATTGATGACGGGTATCAGTGTCGGTTCGTTCAGGATCGGATCGCACAATTTGGTTTCGGCTGATAATAATGGCATAGCTGTTTGGTTAAGGTTTACAATATACAACCCGTTCAGGGGTAACGATCAGGTCCATAGGCCGGTCGTGGGGTTCAACGGGAATTTCCGGATAGAGTTGTTGCTCAAAACAGATGCCGATACAAGGGCACGACAACTGTTCCAGCAGTCGGTCGTAAAACCCTTTTCCCCTTCCTAAGCGGGCCCCGTTGAAGCCGTATGCCACGCCCGGGATAATGGCCAACTCTATTTCGTGCGGTGGGAGGGTAGCCTCGCCCGCCGGCTCGGTAATGCCGAACCGTCCGATGGTGGTTTCTCCTCTCCGGTAAGGCTTGATGAGCAAATTTTCTCCCTGTACGACCGGTAGGAAAAGTTGTTTGCTTTTTTCCCATTTCTCTAAAAGCGGTGCGGTTTGCAGTTCGTCCGGCAGGGCATGGTATAACAGCACCTTTTCGGCCGCCAGAAACAGGGGTAGTTGTTCTAATCGTGACAGAGCCGACATCGATCCTGCCTCTTTCTGGTCAGGCGATAACGACCGTTTAACTTGTGTCACGGCCACTCGCAATCTCTTTTTGGCCTCTTTCGGCGTCATTTACTGTGCTGTTACCGGTTCTTGTTCGGTTGGTTTTGCCGGGGCCTGCGGGAAACTTTTCCCTTCGCGCAGAATTTCCTGTGCTTTTAGGATTGTTTTATCGTTTTTCGCCAGTACCTGGTAGAAGTCGTTTTCTTCCAACGTATTGCGGATGATATAGGCATACAACCCATCCAGTATCAGTTGCCTGGATATCTGGATATATACCGGACGACGTTTGATACCTTTGCTTTGTGCATAGCTGACAAACTCTTCCAACAACGGCTGGCTTTGCAGGTAGGCCAACAGGCTGTCGCAATTATTATATTGTTTCAGTGTCTCGCGGTTTTTGTCGGCATATTCAAAGGCAAAACGGTAGAGTGCGCCGGTATTCATGATTTGCAGGAAATACGAGGTGATGTTCGTGGTATCGCGCGGCACAAAAATGTCGGGGGTAATACCTCCGCCTCCGTAAACGGTACGGCCGTTGTAGGTTTCGTACCGGAGCGAGTCGTTCTGTTTGATGCTGTCCTGCGAGAGGAGTTCGCCGTGTTCCAACCGCGAGATGTAGTCGAGTTCGTACTCTTCCGATTCACCCAGTTTATATTCACGTTGAATGGAACGTCCCGATGGGGTGTAGTACCGGGCTATTGTCAAACGGATGGCCGATCCGTCGGCAAACGGAATCTGTTGTTGTACCAGCCCTTTTCCGTAGGAGCGTACCCCGACAATGGTTCCCCGGTCGTTATCCTGAATGGCACCGGCAAAGATTTCACTGGCAGAACCGGACCATTCGTCCATCAAGACCACGATCGGGTTTGTCTGGAAGGCGCCTGTTCCGTTTGAGTAGGCTTCGTTTCTGGGCGAGGCTTTTCCCTCGGTATAAACGATGAGTCTGTCTTTCGGCAGGAATTCATTTACCATGTTGATGGCTTCATCCATATAACCGCCGGAGTTGCCTCTCAGGTCGATGATATAATTCGATGCTCCGCTGTTGCGCAGCTGGGCCAGGGCATTCATAAATTCGTTGTAGGTTGTACGCCCGAAACGGCTTATTTTGATGTATCCCGTTTTTTTATCTATCATAAACGACGCGTCCACGCTGTTCAACGGAATATCGCCCCGCGTGATTTCGAACGGCAGCAACTCTTTCGATGTGGCCCGTTTGATGCCTACCTTTACGGTGGTACCTTTGGGGCCTCGCAACCGGGAGGAGATGTCGTCCATCGAAACCTCTTTCCCCACGTAGGTGGTATCGTTGATGGTCACGATTCGGTCGCCGGCCAGAAGCCCTACCTTTTCAGAAGGTCCTCCGGGTATTACGCTCACCACCGTTACCGTGTCGATAGCCATGTTGAATTGGATGCCGATACCGCTGAAACTCCCCTCCAACGGTTCGTTTACTTTCTCGAAATCGGAGGCTTTGATGTACAGCGAGTGAGGGTCTAACTCTTTCATGATTTTGGGCATTACCTTTTCGATGATCTCCTCCGGATTGATGGAGTCCACATAATGCCGGTCTATGATATTGATCAGGTTGTCAATCTTGTTCTGGCCTGCCAGGGAGGAGAAGTTTCTCCCGGAGAGGCTGATGCGGGTATAGAAGTTGCCGGCATAAATTCCTGCACACACTGCAACGGCAATGATTAACGGCAACCATACAAATCTCTTCTTATTCATCTTTGGTCTCTTTTATGTCTAAATATTCTACCTGGATACCGGCTTTTTTGAGCAAGTCCAATCCGTCTTGCAGCCGGTAATATTCGCCGAACACGACGCGGGAGATCCCTGCCTGGATGATGAGCTTGGAACATTCGATGCAGGGCGACGCGGTTACGTACAGGGTGGCACCTTGGCTGTTGTTTCCCGACCGGGCAACTTTGGTGATGGCGTTGGCTTCGGCGTGTAGAACGTAGGGAAAGGTATGGCCGGTTTCATCTTCGCATCTGTTCTCGAATCCGGAAGGTGTTCCGTTGTACCCGTCGGAGATGATCATGTTGTCCTTTACCAGGAGAGCACCTACTTGTCTTCTTTGGCAATAGGAGTTTTCGGCCCATATCATCGCCATACGCATATAACGTCTGTCGAGTGCCTGTTGCTTGTTCATGCTCAAAGTCTGTTCGTTTTTGTTGGTTCTTTTATCGGATAAACGTCGGGACGGCTCTTCTCTTTTTCTTCCCCCCCTTCTGTTTGTCCGTTTTTTTCGTAACCGCATAACGGTTGCGGAATGGCTTTACAAAAGTAGGATAACTTTATGAATCCTCAGAGGTTTAGCCCGATTTTTTTTATCTCTTTATCTTATATTACAAGATGGAAGGAGCCGTTGTTCTATTGTCGTTGGAAACCTG
This sequence comes from Candidatus Gallibacteroides avistercoris, assembly GCA_018714665.1. Classification (GTDB taxonomy): domain Bacteria; phylum Bacteroidota; class Bacteroidia; order Bacteroidales; family CHK158-818; genus Gallibacteroides; species Gallibacteroides avistercoris. The sequence goes on from DVNA01000218.1 coordinate 10,522, forward strand.
CAACGCCGAGAGATCGTTTTCGTTGATCATTTTTTGTGCACAATCGTACCCGTGTTGGTAAAGGTCGGCCAATTTTTGCGCGTTCTGTTCCAGCCTGTCTACCAGCAGAGACTTTTCGGGACGGATCACCACCAGGTTCCCCGCCTCCTCTTCTTTTTCTATGTATGCGAGGGTCTGGTTGTAGGCTGCCGGACGTACTAACATCTGCACTTTTAACGCCGGATATTTGTGGTACACGAACGGGATGTTTCGCACTTTCTCTTCTTTCCGGTATCCTTGCTCGCGGGTGAGCACCACCACGTTCTGAGTATGTCCCAGTGCGACGGAGCGTTTGACAGGAATGGGGTCGCAAATGCCTCCGTCGAGCATGGGTTTCCCGTCAATGTGTACAATTGGGCTGATGAACGGCAGGCTGCTCGATGCCCGGCAAATGGATAACAACCTTTGTGGGTCCGAACGCTCCGAGAAGTATTCCGCTTTTCCGCTCTGGCAGTTGCTGGTCACCATCTCGAAATTCGTGGAGGAGTTGAAGCACGCCTCGAAGTCGTAAGGTAATATCTTTGAGGGCAGTTCGTCGAACAAAAAATTGAAGTCTATCCAGTTTCTCTGTCTCAGCAGATGTCTGACCCCGATGTAACGATATTTCTGCAAGATATCGATGTCGCAGGCTCTGGCCCGACCCCGTTGTCGGGAGACGTAGGAGAGTCCGTTGCTGGCTCCTGCCGAAACTCCGATGGCGTATGGGAAATAGATTTTCCTGTCCAGAAAGCAGTCCAGCACCCCTGCGGTAAATACCCCCCTCATGCCGCCTCCCTCTAAAACCAAACCGGTGTTTTGTTGTAGGATCATATCGTCGTGTTTATTAGATCGTTTTCAAAGTTACGAAAATCTGTTTGCCTGATGTGTGATAGAGAATAAAAAATCGTCCCGATGTTCATGGCATGGAGACGATTTTTTTGCGATATAACTGGGAGAGGTATTACTCTCTTCTGTTCAGGAAAATCAGGATGTAATATACCAGGGTCGCAATCGAACCGAGAGCTGCCACCACGTAGGTGTATGCTGCCCATCGCAGGGCATCCTGCGCTTTGTCGTGCGTATATACGTTGGTTACGCCTGCATTGCTCAACCATACCAATGCCCGGGAGCTGGCGTTGATCTCCACCGGTAGCGTTACGACGCTGAACAAGGTGGTAACACCGTATAAAACGATTCCGAACAGGAGCAATCCCGGGAAGCTTTCCAACATCAGGATACCGGCCAGCAATACCCAGCTCATCCATTGGGAAGCGAAACTTACCGCCGGCACCAGTTTGGATCGCAATGTCAGGAACGAGTAGGCGTTGGCGTGCTGTACGGCGTGTCCACATTCGTGGGCAGCTACCGCGGCAGCAGCCACACTGTTGCCGTAATAGACATCCTTGCTCAGGTTCACGGTTTTGGTGGCCGGGTTGTAGTGGTCTGTCAGGCGACCTTCTGTCGAAATGACACTCACATCGGTAATCCCGTTGTCACGCAACATCTTTTCGGCAATGTCTTTTCCCGTCAATCCGTTGGGAATGGCCACTTTTGAGTAGTTGTCAAACTTGGTTTGCAATACTTTCTGTACCAGAAAGCTGATAAGCGCAAACGCTATGAATATTACATAAATCATATCGTATTCGTTATTTGTTTACATCTGCAAATGTAGAACAAATCTCTTGCCAATATTGTTAATGTCAGGTATCTGGATAAATAAACTATGTTAAATCCGGGCCTTTTTTAAGGATGCTGTGCTTTGAAAAGGGCCAATCGTTCATCCAACAAGTCGTATTGGTGATCTTTGATGAAAGAGGTGCATGCCCGGATACCCTCTTGTTGCGAGCCGGTAGTAACCAGCGATATGGAACTTATACCATAGTAAATCAGCTCTTTCATCAACTCTCCGCCGGTAAGTCCGGGGTATCCGATGGTGAAGTAGAATCCGTCTGCTACCGGATCGCCCAGATCGCTGTCATATACCAGATGGAACCCGTGTTTGCAGAATATCTCTTTCAGCTTTTGCGCCCTGCGGCCATACTCTTTTACCTCTGCCAGGAAGTTGTATGCTCCGTCCGAGGCGGCTTTCAGCATCGCTGCCATGGCGTATTGGGCAGAGTGGCTTACACCTGACGAAATGGCATAGAGCGCGCGGTGGATGAATACCGATCCGAAAGAGCCTCCTCCGTAGCGTTGGGTGAGCCCGTCGAATGTGCGTTGGTAGAGCTTGTCGGAGATGGCAACCACGCCGATACGTTGTCCGGCATAGCTGAATGCTTTTGATCCGGAGATGAGCAAGATGTAGTTGTCCGTATATCGGGCAACGCTGGGTTGGAACGGGGCCTGGAACGGACAACTCAGGTCTTTGCGGAAATCCATGGCGAAGTATGCCAGGTCTTCCAGCACGATGGTGTCGTATTGGGTGGCTAATTGGCCGATGACAGCGAGCTCTTTTTCTTTCAAGCATATCCAGGAGGGGTTGTTGGGATTGGAGTAGATGATGGCGGCGATATTCCCTTTTGAGAGGTAGCTTTCCAGTTTGTCGTGCAGTTTCTCTCCCCGGAAATCGTACACGTCGAAGGATTCGTATTTGTATCCCATGACCGTGATTTGCTGTTTTTGTACCGGGAATCCGGGATCGATAAAGAGAATGGTATCTTTTTTCTTGTCGCACTGGCCGCATACCAGGAACGAAGTGAACGAACCCTGCATGGAGCCTACTACCGGGACGCACCCTTGTGGGGCGACATCTATGTCGATAAAGGCTTTGATAAAACGGCTGGCTTCGTTTTTGAGTTCGGGCAGCCCGTCGATAACCGGATAGATGGAGGCCACACCTCGTTCTAACGCGGCGATTTCGGCTTTTACGCCTACGGCAGAGGGAGGCAGTCCCGGTACGCCCATCTCCATGTGTATAAATTCGGTACCGGTATCTTTCTCTAATTTGGAGGCAATTGCAACCACCTCGCGGATGGTGGCCTTCTCAAAATTGCGTATATTCATTTGTTCGATGGCCGTATTGACGGCGTTCTCAGGAATCGGTGTATTTTTCATCTTAAAAAAAAAATTTGTTGTGCTTACAAAGGTACAAATAAAAACAGCATCTTGTATCCTCTTTGGCCGACGACTCTTCCTTGTTACAGGATGCCGGGGATTTCGTCGAGTGAAAATACCGTGAAAGTGGGAGGTTCGGCGGTTATCTCCTGCCGGTTCGGGTTGTAGAATATCTGGTCTATTCCGGCAGCCTGGGCTCCCTGGATGTCGGCATCGTAATTGTCTCCTATCATAACGGTTTCTTCCGGAAGGGAACCGGCTTTTTTCAGGGCATACCGGAAGATGTCGGGATGGGGTTTGTTTACGCCGGCCTCTTCGGAAAGGATGATGCCCGAAAAGAAATCCCGGATGCCGGCCTGTTCCATTTTGGCGAATTGCACTTCGCTGAATCCGTTGCTGAGGATGAACAAGGGATACTGTTTGCGGGTAAGGTATTGCAGAAGTTCCAGGGCGTAGGGACATAATCCCGATTGCTGTTTTAAGGCGGCGAAATAGGATTCGTTTATTTCGTGTACCAGCCCGATGGAGTCGTCTACCCCCACGCGTCGCAGAAGGAATCCGATACGTTCGTGCATGAGTTGGTCTTTGGTCAGCCGTCCGTGGTGGAACAATGCCCATAACTCGCTGTTCCGGGTGTGATATAGTGTGAAGAATGTTTCGTAATCGGGATAGTAGCGAGAAAAGTCGAACTGTTGGTAAACGTGCTTCATGGCAATTTTAGAATTGCCCGAGAAGTTCCACAGCGTATCGTCAAGGTCTATAAAAACAGTTTTATACATATTATCGGTCTGGAAAAATGAAAAAAAGAGGCTGTCGTCGGCAGCCTCTTGTCTGATATGAATGGGTGGTTAATCTACTTGAATTACTAAATATTTTGACAGACTCCAAAACTCTTTCGGGTTGTCGATGACCAGCGTAACGTTTTTCTGCCCCTTTTCGTCCTTTTCTTCTTTGAACGAGTAGCTTCCTTCGGGTTGGTTGGAGAGGACCTTCGCTTTTTTAGCATATAGGGGTATCTCTTTGAGTGTACGCAGATCGGCTTTGATGAAGTAGTCCTTGTTGAAGTCGTCTTGCAAAACCTTGGTAGATTGGAACAGTCCGCCGCCACTGATGATTTTTTGTTCTTTCAATTCGCTCTTCGTTCCGAATACATACCAAACGGTGTTGATCTCTGTGCTCTGTTTGGATATCTCTTCCTGTTGACGGTAAGATTCTTCGGTCAAGGTCGATACCACATTCTTCATGTCGGTGATGGTGTTGTCCAGTTCCTGAATTTTTACATCCCGTTTGGCCAGTTCTTCCTGCAAGGAGGCGATCATGGCCGCTTTGCTGTTGATTTCGTCGGTCAGCCGGGCAATGGTTTTTTTCATTTCGGCCGATTGGTACTGGCTGTTTTTTAACTGTTTTTCAAGTTTGTTCAGTTGTTCCTTGTTGTTTTTCAGCGTTTCGGCAATCAACTGCATATCCGATTTCAGTTTTTCCCGGGTAGAGGTGGAGATTTCACCGCTGGCTTTTGACTGTATGACCAAATAGTTTTCCGACTCTTTTATTTGGCGGAATCCTTCTTCTACGTCGTTAAGCGTCCCCAGTATTTCGTCAAACTCCGCTTGTGTCTGGGTAGCGGCCAGTTTTAACGAGTCGTTTTCCATTTGCAGGGCTTTGTACTCCTTGGAGCTTTTTACACACGAGGCCAAGGGCAGTGCGGCAATGGCCAAAAGTAATACAAGTTTTTTCATAATTGTCTTTTTTTAGGGTTCGTCAGATTTTTTTGTTTTGTCTTTTGCCTTTTCGGGGCAACCGGTTACTACTATAACAATTTCGCCTTTGGGTTCGTTGTTGGTAAAATATTCGGTTATTTCAGACAAAGTTCCTCTTACGGTTTGTTCGTGTATTTTGGATATTTCGCGGCTTACGGAGGCTTCTCTTTCTGGGCCGAAGACCTCGATAAACTGGGTCAATGTCTTTACCAGTCGGTAAGGTGATTCGTAAAAGACCATTGTACGCTGTTCCCGGGAAAGCTCTTGCAGGCGGGTTTGACGCCCTTTCTTTTGAGGCAGGAATCCTTCAAAGCAGAACCGTTCGTTGGGCAGGCCAGAGGCTACCAACGCGGGAACGAAAGCGGTTGCTCCCGGCAGACATTCTACTTCGATACCGGCCCTTCGACATTCGCGTACCAGCAGAAATCCGGGGTCGGAAATGGCCGGTGTCCCAGCATCGGAGATGAGGGCGATCTCTTCGCCCGACAGAATCCGATTGATGACCGAACCGACGGTCTGGTGTTCATTGAACTTGTGATGCGACTGCATCCGGGTATGTATGCCGAAATGTTTGAGCAGTATCCCGCTTGTCCGGGTATCTTCGGCCAGTATTAAATCGACCTGGCTCAATATCCGGAGGGCACGTTGGGTAATGTCTTCCAAATTCCCGATGGGGGTGGGTACTACATAGAGCTTGGGCATACGCTTTTCTGTTTATAATGAGAATCGTTTTTCCAGGATGGTTATGAAGTCGTTGGTGGTCTCTTTTTCATAATCCCACTGGAAATGCTGTTCCAAATAATTCAAGGCTTCTTCGGCAGAGTGCAGCT
>DVNA01000219.1 GCA_018714665.1 Candidatus Gallibacteroides avistercoris
GGGACGATCCTCGTATGCCGACCCTTTGCGGATTGCGTCGTAGAGGTTATACTCCTCAATCCATTAAGAACTTTATTGATAGAATTGGTTATACCAAATACGACGGGTTAATCGATGTTTCGTTGTTGGAACATAGCATCCGCGAAGATTTGAATCAAACGGCTACGCGGGTGTCGGTCGTGTTGGATCCGATAAAATTGATTATTACCAATTACGACGAAGGGAAAATGGAGATGCTCGATGCAGAGAATAATCCCGAAGATGCATCGGCCGGAACGCATCAGATACCGTTCAGCAGAGAGTTGTATATCGAACGGGAAGACTTTATGGAAAATCCCCCTAAAAAATATTTCAGGCTCTCCGTAGATAAAGAGGTCCGTTTGAAAAACGCCTACATTGTAAAATGTACCGGATTTAAGAAAGATGAACAGGGTAAGGTAACAGAAGTATATTGTGAGTACGACCCTACGACCAGAAGTGGTATGGAAAATTCAGGCCGAAAGGTAAAAGGCACGTTGCATTGGGTATCGGTAGGACATTGTACGTCGGTAGAGGTACGTCTGTACGATCGCCTGTTCAGTGTGGAAAATCCCTCGGAAGAGAAAGAGATAGATTTCCGTCAGTTGTTGAATCCCGATTCGTTGAAAGTGTTGACAGACTGTAAGGCAGAACCTTATGTGGCAACGGCGAGCAAACCAGGCGAACGTTTCCAATTTCAACGTACGGGCTATTTTTGCGTAGATCCCGACTCGACCGAAGAAAAGATTGTATTCAACCGAGTAGTTCCGCTCAAAGATAGTTGGGGCAAGATAAAAGATAAATAATCCAATAATCGATAACGAAAGCCTGTCTTATCTTTTATGATATGACCGGCTTTTTTCGTAAATTAATACAACATAAAGATGTCCATGGAACGACAGGGGGCCGATCTGTTTCGTCGGTATAACGAGATGAAGAAACAGGGAAAGATACCCTATTTCGACGTCGAAGAGTTTGACGAGGTAGCCTTCCTTTACGAGACGAAGGGAAACTACAACGAAGCCCTTACCGTTATACAGAACGGGCTTAAACAGCACCCGGGAAATATTGATCTGTTGATAAAAGAGGCAAGATATTTGCTTTATGTAGAACAGGTAGACGAAGCCGAAAAAAAACTCTCCGTTTTGCCGTATGAGGATGAAGAGGTGATTGTTTTAAAAGCCGAATTATGCCTTTATAAGAGGGAAAACAGACAAGCTATCGAATGGTTGAATAGTTTATTGGACCATGAAAATTTTTCGTCTGACTTGTGTTTGGATGTTTTAGATTTGCTTGTCGATTTTAATCGGATGTCAGAACTGACTGATTTTGCAGAAAAAGCGTTGCAACGAATATCCGATACGACAGATATCCTGCGAGAGTTGGCTTCGATCTACGAAGAAAAGGAACAGTTCGATCTGGCTCTGAAAACATACGATAGGTTATTGGAACAAGATCCCTATTCCAGTACCGATTGGTTGGGCCTTGCTAAAATATATGCCATAAAAAAGAATTACGAAAAAGCGATCGAAGCATGTGATTATGCTTTGGCTATTGATGAGAATGATCTCAATGCTCTGTCTTTCAGGGGTTATTGTTTGTTCGACACCCGGCGGTATGAAGAGGCCATTGCGGCGTTCGATGAATATGTCAAAAACGGAGGTAGTAAAAGCATTGCCTACGAATTGATGGCTGAGTGTTATGCCGCGTTGAAGAAAACAAAAGAAGCCATTGCCTATTTGACAAAAGCATACGAGATAAACCCACGCGATGTGGAGACTTGTTATCAATTGGCCGTCAACTATTTTGATACAGGTGAGATGCAAAGTGCCATCGATTTTCTGAAAAAAGCCATTGCCATAGATGATAAAGATTCATCTCTCTACTCTTTCTTGGGAGAAATCTATTTACGGCAGAGGGAGTTTGCTTTGGCTGAAAATTATTTAGGAAAGGCTGTTTTTCTGGACCCGAACAACGAAGAGGCCTGTATGCTGCTGGGCGACTTGAAAGCCATCCAAGAAATGCCAGAAGAGGCCATCCCTTATTACAATCAGGTATTAAACCTCACACCGTACGATATAAAAGTGACATTCAAGCTGATACTGGCCCAATACAATGCCGGGAATCTGGAAGAGGCCGCATCGCTCATAAAACATCTGGATCAAATCATTAATGAAAATGGTACAGCCGAAATTCCGGATAATAACAAGAGCGATATTCTTCAAGCCAGAAATATGCTGGATACGTTACGCAATATTTTACGGGATAACCTGGACGAAAAGATATAAACAAGCGTTTATTCATCCAGCAAATCCGGCCGGAGTGCCCGGGTGCGGATCAGCGCTTGTTCATGTTGCCACTCGCTTATTTTTCGTTGATGCCCCGACAACAGGATATCGGGAACCTTCCACCCCTTATATTCTGCCGGACGGGTATAGACGGGCGGAGCTAAAAGTCGGTCTTGAAACGAATCGGAAAGCGCCGATTGCTCGTCGCCGATTGCTCCCGGAATTAACCGGACAATCGTATCGCACATTACGGCTGCCGCCAACTCCCCCCCGGTAAGCACGTAATCACCTATTGAAATCTCTTTGGTAATGAGATGTTCACGGATGCGGAAATCGATTCCCTTATAATGTCCGCACAAGATAATCATATTTTCGTTCAAGGAGAGTGTATTGGCCATGGGCTGGTCAAACTTTTCACCATCGGGGGAGGTATAGATGATTTCATCGTAATGCCGTTCTGCCGTAAGCGAGCAGATGGCTCGGTCTATTGGTTCGATCTGCATGACCATCCCGGCCTCCCCGCCAAAAGGATAGTCATCCACTCTGCGGTGTTTGTCGGTAGAGTAATCCCGCAGGTTGTGCAGATAAATTTCTACCAGCCCTTTGTCTTGGGCTCGTTTTAAAATAGAGTGGTTTAAAGTCCCTTCTATCAATTCGGGCAGAACTGTCAATATATCTATGCGCATGGTGGTTCTTTTGGTTGCAAAAGTAGAACTTTATAGCCGATTCTACAATCGTTTTGGTTATTTCCATAACTTTTATATTATTTGAACGGATGTATTCCAAAAGGATTTTTTATATTTACACGTTTTGACAACCATAGTCCGGACATGGATACTACGTTAGAAAAAATAAAGACACTCCGATCGCAACTGAACGAACATAATTATCGCTATTATGTTTTGAACGCACCGCTTATCTCCGATATGGATTTCGACCTCATGATGAGAGAGTTGCAGGAGTTGGAAAATCAATATCCCCAATATGCCGATCCCAATTCTCCCACCCAGCGGGTAGGTAGTGATATCAACAAATCGTTCAAACAGGTAGTACACAAATATCCGATGTTGTCACTCTCGAACACCTATACCGTAGAGGAGGTGTCTGATTTTTATACTCGGGTAGAGGAGTCGCTCAATACGGCATTTCAGATTGTCGGAGAGTTAAAATACGACGGGACCTCCATTTCGCTGACCTATGTCGATGGCAAATTGGTCAGGGCCGTAACACGAGGAGACGGGACACAAGGCGATGATGTTACCGATAACGTCAAGACTATTCGCAGTTTACCGCTACAACTCAGGGGAAGCGGTTATCCCCGGGAATTTGAGATTAGAGGAGAGGTGTTGATGCCGTGGAATGTTTTTGAGAGGCTCAACCAGGAGCGGGAAGCTCAGGAAGAACCGCTTTTTGCCAATCCTCGAAATGCCGCATCCGGAACGTTGAAATTACAAAACTCTTCGGTAGTAGCCTCTCGTCAATTAGACGCATACTTGTATTATCTGTTGGGCGACGACCTCCCTTCTGACAGCCATTACGAGAATTTGCAGGCTGCTCGCTCATGGGGATTCAAAATCTCCGATGCCATGCGCCGGCTCAACTCGTTAAACGAGATCAATGATTTTATTCGTTTTTGGGATGTCAATCGAAAAACGTTGCCGGTAGCTACCGATGGTATTGTATTTAAAGTAGATTCGTTGCTACAACAGAAAAATCTGGGTTATACGGCCAAATCTCCCCGCTGGGCGATAGCCTATAAGTTTCAGGCAGAAAGAGCCGAAACACGCCTCAATTACGTGTCTTATCAGGTAGGTAGAACCGGAGCGGTTACCCCGGTTGCCAATTTAGACCCGGTACTGCTTTCGGGTACGACGGTAAAACGCGCCTCGTTGCACAATGCCGATATCATCGAATCGTTAGACCTGCATATCGGCGACATGGTATATGTAGAAAAAGGAGGGGAGATTATTCCGAAGATTGTAGGTGTCAATACCGAAGCCCGGTTTATGATAGGAGAGAAGGTTCGTTTTATCAGCCGCTGCCCCGAACCGGAATGTAACACGCCTCTGGTTCGATACGAAGGAGAGGCGGCATATTATTGTCCGAACGAAACCGGTTGTCCGCCGCAGATAAAAGGACGCATAGAACATTTTATCAGCCGCCGGGCCATGAATATCGAGGGAATCGGTACCGAGACGGTCGATCTATTTTTCCGGTTGGGAATCGTTAAAAATATAGCAGACTTGTATACGCTGGAAGTTTCTCAGATAGCCAGGTTGGAACGGTTGGGTGAGAAATCGGCTCGCAATATCGTCGATTCTGTTGCAAACTCGGTAACCGTTCCTTTTGAGCGCGTTTTGTTTGCCTTGGGTATCCGGTTTGTAGGAGAGACTACCGCAAAAAAATTGGCCTATGCCTTTAAAAATATCGATGCCCTGAAAAACGCTACGGAAGAGGAATTGGTGGCTGTCGATGAGATTGGTGATAAAATAGCCCAAAGTGTTATCCGCTATTTCAAGGATGAACATAATCTGGAACAGCTTGAACGGTTGAAACAATACGGACTGCAATTTGAAATATCACCCGAGCAGCTCAGTCTTCATACCGATCGTTTACAAGGAGCTACAATTGTAATCAGTGGCACATTCATACATCATTCTCGGGAAGAATATAAATCCTTGATAGAACGTCATGGAGGTAAAAATACCAGTTCCATATCGGGAAAGACCTGCTATTTGTTGGCCGGTTCCAACATGGGGCCTGCAAAACTTGAAAAAGCCCGTAAACTCGGTATTCAAATTATTTCAGAAGATGAGTTTTTAAAAATGATTGAATCATAAAAGAAGAATCAAGATGTTTAATTATAACCTGAAACAGAAAATCAAAAAGATAGAGGCCGGGAATCCCCGTTTCTCAGATTCGTTTCAAAGTTATGAATGTGCATGTCGTATTCTATTGCTGTGCGAACGTGATGCGTATGAAGTTTTACTTCCGGAAATAGATGGTTTTCGTCAAACAGGAAAGGAATTGGAAGTCTTGGTTATTGACATAAAAAAACAGAAAGGCTCGGTACCCTTGACCGATACGCCGGACTATGTAAAAGTACTGACTCCTTCCGATTTTAGCCGATGCTCACATACCCCCGTAGCTGATATTTTGAAATTCTTGAAGCAACACCGTTACGATGTTATGATAGATGTCTCTACCGAATTAAATTATCCTATGCTATATTTGGCATATATTATTCCGGCATCTTGTAAAATGGGATTAAAAAAGGGAGATACTAGCCCGTACCAATTTATGATTCAAAGTACACAGCCGCTGACCTCTTCCGAGGTGTGGGAAAATTTATTATTTTACTGGAAGAAAATTGATATAAAAAAGAATAATTCGTAATTTTGAACCCCAATAAACAAAGACCTATCAATAAACATATATGGCAAAAATTAATTTAAAAGGGATGGGAGTGGCATTGATTACTCCATTTCAAGAAGATGAATCCATAGATTTTGATGCCCTCTCGAAACTTATTGAATTCCAGATACAAAACGGGACAGATTATTTAGTTGTATTGGGTACGACAGCCGAAACGCCGACATTGACTGAAACAGAAAAGAAGCGAATTGTTCGTTTTGTAACAGAACGGGTGAAAGGTCGTATTCCCATTGTCTTGGGAGTGGGAGGCAATAATACCCGAGCCATTGTAGAAAAACTGAAAACAGACGATTTCACCGGTATCGATGCTATCTTGTCAGTTGTTCCCTATTATAACAAACCCTCTCAGGAAGGTATTTATCAACATTATAGAGCGATTGTCAGTGCTACCCAGCTGCCGGTTGTGTTGTATAACGTGCCTGGACGTACGGGCGTTAATATGTCGGCCGAAACCACCTTACGTATAGCCCGAGAATTTGAAAATGTAGTAGCCATCAAAGAGGCATCGGGTAATATTACCCAGATGGACGATATCATCAAAAATAAGCCCAAAGACTTTATGGTTATTTCTGGTGATGACGGCATAACTTTCCCGCTCATTTCATTGGGAGCCGTGGGGGTTATCTCTGTTATCGGGAACGCTTTTCCCAAAGAGTTTAGCCGTATGGTCCGTTTAGCATTAAACGGAGATTTTGCTAATTCACTGTTGATACATCATAGATTTACCGAGTTGTTCAAGCTTTTGTTTGTCGATGGTAATCCTGCCGGGGTAAAAAGTATCTTGAATGCCATGGGATACATCGAGAACAAATTGCGCTTGCCGCTGGTACCTACTCGTATCACTACGTTTGAAAAAATAAGAGAGGTGCTCAAAGAACTGAACATTACCTGCTAAACAAGATAGAATCGATATTCTGTATAGCTATATAATAGTTATTGCAAGGTTATATAATGTATTAAAGAGGTATGGAATACGGTTGTGTTCTGTACCTCTTTTGTTGATGGGGAGGAGGGAAAATTCCTGTTAGAAGCAAATTTACCCAATAAATTAAACAATAGCGATGGTAGGATCGTTTCTTGTTATA
>DVNA01000019.1 GCA_018714665.1 Candidatus Gallibacteroides avistercoris
CGTAACACTTACCCAATGCTGCATATGCGCGGTCTTTTGTTTCAAACAGTGTTTCAATCTCTTGCGTATTGTCAGGGACAATGTCGAGATAATCGCAACTGCTGGTCCCGCCCAAGAAGAGCAAGGCCGAAACTATATATAATGATATCTTTTTCATTGTTTAAATTTTTAGAAGTTGATGTTAACACCAATACTGTAAACTCGTTGCAACGGATAACCTAAACCGTTGTCTCCCATTTCAGGATCCCACAAGTCGAAATCGCTGAAACACAACAGGTTTTGACCTGTCAAGTAGAGACGCAAGTTCTGGATTTTTGCTTTTCTCATCCATTCTTTCGGGAACGTGTAACCAACTTCTACCGTTTTCAGACGGAGGAATTTACCGTTGCGCAACCACCAGGTTGACCATTTGTTGTAGTTGTTAGCATTAGAGGCAGTCGTTAAGCGCGGCCAGAATGCCTGAGCAACCGGGTTGTTGGGATTCCAGTGGTCATCAGCGATGTATTTCAACGCATTACGACGATTATAGAACGGAGCGATAGCATCCGGATTCATAAAGAATGCGCAACGACCTTGTCCCTGGAAGAAGAATGATACGTCAACATTTTTGTAACCTCCTGAAAGACCGAAACCGTAGTTCAACTCGGGCGTTTGAGAGTAACCGATAGCTACCTGGTCATTGGAATTGATAACACCATCACCGTTGATATCTTTGTATTTGATATCCCCTGCTTGCGGTGTATTACCGAGTTGTTGCGTCGGAGAGTTGGCTACGTCAGCGTCGTCGATAAACAGACGTTCTGCAACATATCCCCAAGCTTGTCCGGTAGAATAGCCTTTTCTTGACAAGTAGCTGTAACGGTATTGCGGTTCTTCGTTTTCAACGATTTCGTTCTTAGCATACGTAAAGTTGAAACGTCCAGTCAACCAAAGGTCGTTGTTGAACTGGTGGTTCAAGTCGATTGATCCGTCGAACCCGCTTGACTTAACTTCACCTACGTTACCATACAAGGAAGCAGAAAGCCCCATGGTTGCAGGGATGTGTTGACGTTCTTGATAAATTTTCTTACGTCTTTCCGTAAAGTATTCTACCTGAATATCTGCCATCTTGAAGAGAGAGAACTCGATACCGGCATTCTGTTTGTAGGCTTCTTCCCACGTAATTTCGGGGTTGGCGTAACGGTTGATGTTGTATGTTCCGTATTGGCTGTTGAAGTCTTTACCCCAACGGTAACCACCACCACCAATACCTATATCAGAAAGGAAGAAGAAACGGTCTGCATTACCTGCAATCTGGTCAGAACCTACCATACCGTAAGAGTATTTCAGTTTGAATTTGTCCATTACCGGTTTCAACGGTTCCCAGAACGATTCATTAGAAATCATGTAACCAACAGCTCCTGATGGGAAATAACCCCAACGGTGTGATTCATCGAATTTTTCAGAACCATAGATTGACAAAGCTCCTTCTATCATATATTTTTCATCATAAGCATACGCTGCACGCAAACGCAAACCTTGGTTACGTTGCGGAAGTGATTCCTGAATAGTAGAACCAGCCGCCGATTTGGTTTCTTCCTGCGTATAGATGGCCAACGCCGTTACATTGTGTTTACCAAAGTCGCGGTTATAGTCGAAACCGGCTTCCATATAGAACTTGTTGCTCTGAGAAGTTGATTTAGAAGGATTTCCCAGTTTTTCAGAACCAGAACTTTCGTTCAAAGCCGTCAATACATAAATATCGTTCAGTTCATCGTAAGATTCGATATTATAGAAGAACGGATTGTATGTACGGGTACTTTGGTAAGCATTCTGGTTGTTGATAGAGAATTTAGCACGAGCATTCAACCCTTTGGTCAACATATCCAAATTTTGGGTAAAGCTGAATTGAGAAGTAATATTGGCAGAATAACCGTCGCTATACCCTTTTACCATTTGTGCATACGGGTTGATTACCTCTGTTCCGTTATTTCCGATACCCCCGAACAGAATATGTTTGGTATACAGGTTGTCGGCATCAGGTGCATAATATTTCGGGAATTCAACCGGGTTGGCAGCCATTACATTGTTGAAAATAGTGGTTGCATCCTCAGCCGGACGGTTATTTGTTTCGAGCACGGAAGTCATGTTCATATCAAGAACTGTTGTGCTGGTAAGGTTTACACTAACATTACTCAACAAATTGAAACGGTCAATGCTAATGTTATTGTCGAAGTTCTGCGATTTATTTTCTTTCAAGATACCAGTATCTTTATCGTAGCTGGCAGACAAATAGTAACGAACCACTTTACCACCACCACTTACGTTCAAGTTATAGTGTTGGTTGTAAGTATAGTCCTTGAACATTTCACCGTACCAGTCAACATTCGGATATGCATATTCGTTCAAACCGGCAGCAGTGTTCGCAATTTTCTGAGCGGTATAATACGGAGTAACTGCGGGGTTGTCGTTGAATTGTGCTTCATTGTACAAGTTCATATAAGTAACACCGTCAACTGTTTCGGGAATCTTGGTAGGCATAGAGAAACGAGATTCGTGGCGGAACGATACCTTCGGAGCACCTTCTACCCCTTTTTTCGTGGTAACCATGATAACCCCGTTAGCACCCTTGGCCCCATACAGAGCAGCAGCCGTAGCATCTTTCAACACGGCAAACTGTTCGATGTTATCCGGTTCTACGCGAGCCAGGTCATCGGCAGATACTTCAAAACCATCCAACAAGATCAACGGACTTTGAGCATAACCGAAAGTGGTAACCCCACGAACGAAGAATTCTGCGTTATCTTTACCAGGTTCACCAGAACGTTGATAAGAGATCACCCCTGCCATACGACCTGCAAATGCAGTGGTCAAGTTAGAAGAGGGAACTTTCAACTCTTTGGGGTCGATAGCGTCGATTGACGCAACAACGCTCGCTTTTTTCTGTTTACTAAATGCAACCAGGGTTACTTCAGACAAGTCGTTTACGATAACACCCATGTGAATTTCAAAATTGGTTTTACTGCCGACTTCGATCGTCTGAGTTTCATAACCCACGAATGCTGCGGTAATTTTATCAGAAGAAGCGACATCAGACAATTCAAATGTACCGTCAAGGTTGGTCAATACACCACCACCTTTTCCTACTATACGAATTTCAACTCCCGGGAACGGTTCGCCCAATTCGTCGTAAACGGTACCGGTGATTTTTTTGCGTGCTTGTTGCAAATCCTGCACGTCTTTTACGTCTTTAGCCAATAGCGCAGGAGTGGATCCGCCTATTGCTAACACAAGAACAAGTATTTTGATAAACGTATTCGATATGGGAAACAAATACTTAAATTTTCCCCGAGTTATGTCTATTTTCATAACTATGTGTTTGGTTTATTAATCTTTAAGGTTGAAACACCAAATAATCTCTGTTTATAAATAGCGAACGAACATATTCGATCACGATTTTACGCACTAACATTTTAATATCAACTGGAATCTTTCATATTCTTTTCTCTCATTTTTTTAGGTTACTACTCTGATTTAAAATTAATTTATATCTTTCCTTTTTTCGGTCTTCCACTTTTAACTTTCTAATATTTAAGCAGAAAGATCAAAAATAATGCTCTGACAACCAAAAGGACTCATTAAAATCTGAACGATCTTGGGACACTTCGCACTATTATATTCGAGGCAAATTTAAAGTATTTTCAGTAATATCAAAAATAATTACATCTTTTTTTGCCTATTACCCCCAAGTTTTAGCATTTAACCAAATTTTATTGCACATAAACAAAACAACTTTCTTTAACAAAAGAAGAAAATTCAAGGATCATTGATACAGATCTGAATCTTTTGCACAAAAATAAACATTTATTTTCAAATATAATGCTTGTATAACATTTTTCTACCATGCATCTACTTATCAATCTACACGGAACAGACAACAAATAGTTTTAATTTGTTAAAATTAAAGCAGGAGTCGAAACAGCATATATATAAAAGCAAAAATACAAACGGCTACTAATTCAAGATGCAAAAATGTTAATTCTAAAAAAACAGCCCCTACAACGAAGGCACTATCCTATTTGAACAAAATTACAATTCAACGCTCCAACTTTAATACATCACTCATCGCGATAAATACTTTAAACGTTCTGACAAAGAGTCTATATAAAAATCGGTCTATTCCGGATAGCCAACCCGGACGGCATAAGGCATCTGAAAGGAACGTTTGTTTAGCCACCATTTATTAATGCGATACGAAAGGTAAGCGGTTCCGGCTCCTAAAATCATCCCGCCCAAGACATCCGTAGGATAGTGGACTCCCTGATTGATCCGGGCAAACCCCACCGCCGAGGCCCACAACATGGAGGGGACTATTACCTCCCAACGCGGATATTGCAGACTGAGTGTGGTAGCCAATGCAAAAGCCACAGACGTATGGGAGGAGGGAAAGGAAGAAGAGGAAGAAGGATCGCGACAAACAATCCGTTCCGGATATTTTTCATAGGGACGTTTCCGGTCTATCATCAACTTGAATGCCTGGGTCAGGGCATACGATCCGGCAATGCTGGCACAGATGACCATAGCGTCGTTCAGGTATTTTTTCTCGTCGGAATAGAGCCCGTAGATAGCTATCCCCGCCGGAACAGCCAAAGCTACTGCCAGCTCGCTGTTTGACACAATGCGACTAAACTGCCTAACTTCTTTCGAATCCCAACGGTTAATCCTTTCAGCCAACCATATATCCGGATTCTGGGAAAATCCATTTGTTACACAGAAGAACGACAGGCACAAACCCAATATATACTTCACCTTTCTCATTTTTAAGGTTTCCTTGTTATTAGGAATCTCTTTACGATACAATCTTACGACATTATCCTCGCTTCTTCAAGGCCAACGTAACAAACAGAGGATAATGGTCTGAATATTTTTTATTTACAATTCGAGAATCTACTGCACGAAAGGCCTTTCCATACAACAGATGGTCTATTCGGAACCAGAATCCGTTTTCATGATAAGTAATCCCCGGTCCGAAACCCGTTTCTACATAGGCATCTTTCATATTGCCTCGTATGGTGTGATAGATATACGACATGGGGGTATCGTTAAAGTCTCCGCAAACAATCACCTGATCTCCGTATTGGGCAATGACTCTTGACAAATGATCGGCCTGCTGAGCCCGAACCTTAGCGGCTTTATCCAATTTCAACATCAAACGTTGTTTAAGGCTGTCTATATTAACTAAGTCCAGGTTCTTAATCGTATTACGATACATCTTCTTTTCGACTTCTGTAAAACGATTCGATTCAAGGTGGTTGTTAATCAATACAACCTTTTCGCCCTTTACATCAATCTCGTAAAGGCTTGATCCGTTATACGTTTTCCGGGAGAGTTCCACCTCCTGGACTTTTTTTATTGGATATTTCGAGAAACAGGCCATTCCTATTTTTGCTTTGGGCCACTCGCTTTTAGGAGAAAAATGGTAATATTTATATTGAGACAATGCTTTGCGGATCTGACGCTCGGTCAAGAAACCCTCCTCTTTTTTAAATACACCGAACTCTTGCAAACAGACAATATCGGCATTTTGCTCCTTAATATAATCTATAATTTCATTTGGGGATTTTTCGGTATGGGATTTATAATCGTTAAAATAATGGACATTATACGACAAAACAGAGAGAGTAGTCTCATCCTTATCTACCGAATCGGCCCAAAGGTTGAGCGGACAGAAATTGCGAACACTGCCTCCACAAAACAGCAAAGCCAATACCGATACCAAAGCGAACCATTTACTTTTGCTAAAAAGCCAAAAAACGACAAAGCCTACATTGAGTATCAAAAAGACCGGGAACAGCAAGCCGAAGAAAACAGACAAAGGCACCTGTTCGGGCGACATCCCATAGGAGTAGGCCGAGCAAAAAAGCAATATCACACTTAACACATTAAGCGTCAAAAGCAAATGATCCAATATTTTTCGAAGAATCTGCATACGTTATTTATTTCCGGCATCAAACAGACGTTTTTTCTCCTCTGCCGAAAGATGTTCATAACCCGACTTACGCACTTTATCCAGAATACGGTCAATCTCTTCCATCTCTTTCTTTTTGCGTTCTCTGTACTCCATATCGGTTTCCGGACGACGATAATGTTCATTGACTTTTACCCGCATACGGGGCTTGGCCTTGAATAGGGTAACGAGCTTATCCAGCAACCGATTGATGGGAGAGGTCAAATCTTTTCCCTTTCTCAACCTGACTACAAACAAATATCCGATCAATGCTCCTCCCAAGTGGGCAATATGTCCGCCAGCATTGGAAGAGGTTATACTCAACAAGTCCAGAAGCACGGTAAAAAGCGCGATGTATTTAAGCGAAACGGCGCCCAAAAAGAGTAAGTTTATTTTGTAATCGGGAATATAGAATGCCATGGCAACCACAATGGCCAATACCGAGGCCGAAGCACCCATCAGCCAGCTGTTTCGGGCCATCGGCTCAAAATAGGGGAAAAGATTGTACGACAACAGATAGAGAAGTGCTCCCCCCAGTCCTCCCAGCAGATAGAGCCCTACCAACTGCTTGTCGGAAAAATAACGTAAAAACATCTCGCCAAACCAATAGAGCCAAAGCATATTGAACAGAATGTGCAGCAGGTCGTAATGCACAAACATATAGGTAACGAGCGCCCACGGACGCGACAAGAGCAACAACAGGCTGGACGGCATTTGCACCGTATGAAGAAGCGGCATCGAATCTGCGTTGAAAAGCATCAGTAATACGCCCATCAAACGTAAGAGCAGGAATACCCCCACGTTGATAAAAATCAGTTTTATCAACGACGATCCCAAGCGATACCGTCTTTGCAAATTATCAAAAATAGCGGCCATTGTTAAAACCTTTCATTCTCCAATATTTAATCAGGAAATAACCAAACAACATCCCTCCCAAATGGGCGAAATGGGCGATATTGTCTCCCGAGAAATTCCCCACCCCGAAGAACAGCTCAACGACACCGTAAAAAATAACAAAGTATTTGGCCTTGATCGGTATCGGGATAAACATAATATATAGAGGTGTATCAGGAAACATCATCCCATAAGCCAACAAGATACCGAAAATGGCACCGGAGGCTCCCACCGTAATAAAATGGTTCAGCAAGGCATCCTTGGTCATCTCCATACCATTCATTGTAAAGGCCTCCGGCAGTTGCTGCAACTCGGAGTGCATTTGAAAAAACCAGGTAGCTTCCTGTACGATTCCGGCACCAATCCCCGTAATCATGTAATACATCAAAAAGCGTTTGCTGCCCCAAACATATTCGAGCGTCCGGCCGAACATGTAGAGTGAAAACATATTGAAGAAGAGATGTGTCAGCGTACGGGAATCGTGCAAAAACATATAGGTTATCAACTGGGCGGGATTAAAATCGGAAGCAACGAAATAATGCAGCCCCAAATAGGAAGTCAAATCAAAACCCAAACGTAAAAAAACAACCGTCGCCAACCAGCACAACGCATTGATAATAATCAGATTTTTTGTAACAGGAGGAACAGAAGACCAAAATCCAGTTCTATATTGATTCATAATGCAATTTCTATATCTATCATTTTTGAAAAAACAAAAGTAACGAATCCTTTCGGTTTTTCATCACCTTTATCATACTACGTTATGTTTTAATGAGAATATTTTATTTTTTTTCTTTCGATTCTTTGATTTCTAATTTTTTAATAATA
>DVNA01000220.1 GCA_018714665.1 Candidatus Gallibacteroides avistercoris
TGTGGTAAATGCGTCTCCTTTTAAACCTTCGGCTGCTTCAATTAGTTTTTTTACGGTTTGGGTAGCCGGAGTCAATTCAAATTCTCCCGGATGCCAAACGGCACCTTTTATAATTAGACGGTTTTCATACATCGGGATTGTTTTTTTTACTACGATTTTATCTCCGTCGCGCATGGTAAACATCGGGAAGTTTTCTTTTTCTACCGTATTCATTTGGTATTTTGTCCCTGTCTTCCGACTAACTTGTATGCGGTCGCTGTATGCGTCGGCGGCAAATCCTCCGGCATATTTGATTAAATCTTCCAACGTCTCGCCATCTTTCAGTTCAAAGATTCGTTTTCGTTTTAACTCACCGTTGACTGATACCAGGTTTTTATAGGGTTCGACGATGATAAGATCGTTGTCTTCAAGTCTTACATCTGCATCTAGTTTCCCGTTTATCAGGTAGTCGTAAACGTCTAAGACGGCAATCTCTTTATTGTTTCGAAACAGTTTGATATTCCGAAGTGTACCTATTTCATTAACCCCTTTTGCCACATATAACGCATTAAATAATGTTGATAGCGAAGGTAGAGTATAGGTTCCCGGGATACTTACTTCGCCTACGATATTCACCTTTATGGTTCGGATTTGTCCCAGTGATACTTTAATATTGATGTCTCCTCCTCCGTCTTCGGTTAAGCCTGAATAGATTTGAGAAAGTTGCTGTTTCAGCCACTCTTCGGCTTCTTCAATCGTAAGGCCTGCCAATGAGATTAATCCTACACGTTCTATGTTGATTGTACCATCTGGAGAGATTCTTTGCCGGTAATTTGCCTCAGTACTTCCCCATACATCTATGACAATTTCATCTCCTGCTGCCAATTTGTAATTTTTGGGGGTTGCCATGTTGTAATTAGGTTCGAAAGAGAGGTTGGTAGAGGAGAATATTTCACGGCCAAAAACGACTTTGTCTAATGAGTCTTTTTTTATTTGTTGCTTGATGTCTTCCAATAATAAAGCATTGATAGCCGCAGAATCCCGTAGTAATGTCGAAGTAGAGGCCGATGTTGTAGAACCCTGATTGGTGGATTCCTGCTGCATTTGTTTCTCTTTTGCTTCTAATTGCTTTCTGATTTCACTTTCCGATATACCCATTTCTCGGGCCTTTTTGAGTATTTCTGTTTGGCTTTGTGCAAATACAGAAAGACCCCCCACACACCAAAAGGAGAGAAAAATGAAAACGTAATGGATTTTCTTTGCCATAAACATTACAAGTAATTTTTCTCGGCAAATGTATGACATATTTACTATATAATCAAATATTTGTTTTCTCAATATATTTTAAAAGAGAGGCTTGGAGAGGAAGATTTTTTGTCTTGTTCCATGTAAAGAGATTAAATCGAAAAACATTGTTTATATTTGCGCAAATTTTTAGTATTCATGCAGATAAAAAAGTTGTCAATATTTGTTTTTTTGATCATTTGTTTGGTTGCTTGCGAAGAGGGGAAAGATGGCTTGGAGGGGAAATGGCAGCTGAGAGAGATGCAATATGATGATAGAGTCTCAAAAGTGGATACGGTGTATTATAATTTCCAATTTGGAGTATTCAAGTTGCAGGCAGTGAATCATATACCTGTTTCCTTGAATGAGATGATCGGGTCATACAGTATTGTAGAGGATACCATAAAAATGGATATAGAGCCATCATTCGTAAGTAATTTGACAGCTTTGAAGCGTTATTATGATTGGGATGGCCCTTCGGAAAAATTTCGTATTGTAAAACAGTCTGCCTCGTCGTTGCATTTGTTGAGAGAAGATGAAGTTTTGTTTATATTTAGGAAGTTTTGATCTATGAAAAGGATGTTCGTTTCTATATTCATCTTTTTGTTGACATTTGTTTCTTCGGATTTATTGTATGCACAGGACGACGATTTCGAGTTGCGGTATGAAGCAGAGGCCAATATGATATCGGGAGGAGGTGATTTTTCTCCTTTTTGGTTGTCGGCCAATCGCCAGGGACTGGTCTCATTGTCTCCCAATAACGGTTATTTGCGGATGGGTATTCATAAAGATATGGAGGTGAGAAACCGTTTTTCATACGGTTTTGGCGTGGATTTGGTGGGTGCGTATGAACAAAGTGCCCCCTTTTATATACAACAGGCTTATGTTGATTTGAAATACCGTTCGTTGGGCGTTACGATTGGAAGTAAAGAACAGACTTCTCTGTTGGAGCATCCGGAGCTGAGCAGTGGAAGTATGGTCTGGTCCGGGAATGCTCGTCCTGTCCCTCAGTTATCAGTGGGGATTCCCCGTTTTACGGATGTGCCTGGGACCAACGGATGGGTGCAGGTGAAAGGAGAACTTTCGTATGGATTTTCTACCGATGCCAATTATCAGCGCGACCGATATAAAAAACCGTTTTCGTATGCTCGACATATTTTGTTTCATCGAAAAAATTTGATTTTCAAGTTTGAAAAAGATGCTCCGTTTTTTGGATTGGTGGGAATTGATATGGCGGCGCATTTTGGAGGAGACGTTTATTATGCTGATGGCAGTGTGGTGCATTGTCCAACGGATTTTGAATCTTTTTTGAAGGTTTTTGTTCCGATGTCAGGTGGAAGTAACTCTACGTGGAGCGATCAGGTGAATGTGTTGGGAAATCATGTCGGATCTTATTTGATGGAGTTTGGATACAAGCAAGACGATTGGCGTATCAGGATATACAAAGAACACTATTTTGACGATCATTCGGGGATGATTTTTAAAAATTGGCAAGACGGTTTGTGGGGATTTGAATGGACCCGTCTTGATCGTTCCTGGTTGACCGGGTTTGTATTTGAATGTATGAACTCTACCGATCAGTCAGGTCCGATTCTGTGGAATGAGAATGAGACGATTCCCATTCAAGTAAGCGGGGCAGACGATTATTATAATAATATCTATGGATGGGCTCATTGGGGAATGACACAAGGTACCCCTTTTATTACCTCTCCTGATTACAATGCCGATGGTTATATGAGTATGAGGAATAGCCGGGTACGGGCGTTTCATGTAGGAGTAAAAGGTTATATAACGGAAGAATTAAATTATCGATTCTTATCGTCGTATTCGAGAAACTGGGGTACTCTTTATTTGCCATTCCTGAACATAAAGAGTAACTATTCGGGGTTGTTGGAGGTACGATACGCTCCTGAAAAATATTCCGGTTTTTCGTTTGGAACGGCTGTCGGAGTAGATACAGGTTCTTTGTTGGGTGATAATTGGGGAATACAACTTTCGGTAAGAAAATCCGGTATATTATTCAAGAAAAGGTAATATGCAAATAAAGTCGTAAGGTTTATAAATTTGTCATAGAGATCCGTTTCAAGAAACTTTCGAGGTCCGGGGAGGAGAACGTAAAGCCTGATTGTAGTAATCGGGTCGGTTTTACGCATTGCCCGTTCAATAAAAAAGAGGCCGCTTCGCCCATTTGGAGTTTGAAAACAAATGCCGGAATGTGCACTGTTAAAAACGTGCGGTAATGTTTGCCGACAATATTCATAAACTCTCCCTGGGTAAGGCGTTGAGGGGAGGTTAGATTGATAGTTCCCGATAGTTGGGATGAATCGAGAATAAATTCGAACGCCCGGCATAAATCGACTATATCTATCCAAGAAAAGGGTTGTTTGCCGTTCCCGATGACGGTTGTTATGCCTGTCGGTACGGTTCGTATCATTTGCTCAAAAGCTCCCCCTTGTGCAGCCAATACAATCCCGAAACGCGTAATTGCCAATCTTTTTTCGCAACTTAATTTGGATGCCTCATTTTCCCAGTACTGGCAAAGGTCGGAGAGAAAACCATTTCCTTTGTGACCGGAAAATTCATCGTAACAATCTCCTGACGGATAGTATCCTACGGCCGATGTCGATATAAATGTCTTGACTTGTGAAGAGTGATTTGTTGCTTCTATCAGTTTGCGGGTAACAAGAATCCGGCTGTCGTATAACTGTTGTTTGTAAGATTTACTCCAACGGTGGTTGATGGGGGCTCCCGCCAGGTTGATGACTGTATCGCAATGCGATAGAACTTTTTCTAACGCACTGTTCTTTTTTTGCAGTATTTCTCGGGTGATTGGTATGATGTGATGTCCGCATTGGGTAAGGTGTTTTCCTAAGGCCGTTCCGACAAATCCGGAAGCGCCGCTTATGGCGATATGTTGGGATGTTTTCATAACGAGTTTTAATGATAAAACAAAATAGAGGACTTTTCGGATGATAAAAAGAACTTAAATTATCCGTCAAATAGTAGATCGAGCTCGGTCTTTTTTTCAGTTTTTGTTTATGTCCCTATTGTCGAGATAGAGCAAGGGAACTTTTGGATAACCCATTTTTACTCTTTGTGTGGTGTTAATGGGGAAATCAAAAACTTTGTGGGATCAATTTTTTTGTTTTTACATTGGAGTTTGATGGAATTTTTATAACTTGCCTCCCATTCATGAAAAATACCAACAACCTTTAAATTTCTTGTTCAGATGAGAATCTCAC
>DVNA01000221.1 GCA_018714665.1 Candidatus Gallibacteroides avistercoris
TATATCAATCATTCATCATAACACATTGAAAATAAACTATATATTGAACACAACCCGTATTCCTAATTTTTGTAGATGTTGTACTGCATAATCATATTGTACTGGATTTTCCAAACAACGATTGTCATGTGCGTCCATCCCGACAATGGCCAAACAATTTTCGTCAGCAACGATTTTCCAGAACTCCGGATGGGGATATCCTTCCTTTTTCCCTTTGCAAATATCCAGTCCTGCAATATTGTATTCCAACGGAAGCCCCATTTTTTTTGCTTTTTTACAGATCTTCCGGCTCAATAGAATACAATGCTCATCAAACCGGGGATATGACCGGATAAACAAATCCGGATGGGCAACATAGGCAAATAAACCCGATTCCATACCTTTCAATATACTCTCTTCGTAGAGTTGCAACATCTCGTATGTTGTAGTATGACGGCCAAAATAGGGAAACCGTTCATCGGTCTGATAAAAATGATTTCCCAAAATAACATAATCCAGGCCATATTGCTGAATCGTCTCTTTTAACCATGGAATATATTCTTCAAAATATTCACACTCCAATCCGATTTTAATAGGAATTAAGTGTCTATATTTCTCTCTAAGGGTTCTAAGACTGGTCACATAATCTGACAGTTCTCCTACCGGCATACGCATATCTGCCACATAATCGGATTTATACAGCCATGGCGTATGGTCAGAAAACCCCAATTCCCGATAACCTCCCCGTACGGCACTCCTAACATAATCCTCATCACTGCCTACCGCATGCATACACCGAAAAGTATGCGTATGATAATTGGTTCTCATCGTTCCTGTAAAATATGCACAAACTTACACAATAATTATCCACAAAAATATAAAATAGTTACTTTTTCTGACTTGATTAACCTCCTAATCATTCTTTCGGTTTGTTATACTCTTCCGCAATAAAATACAAAGATTCACAAATCTTGCATTATCATCAAAAAGAAACAGGAACCACAACATAAAATGATGTTATTATTTACATCATTTTCATAAGAAGATGTCCTATATTCCTATTGTATTTTTACATTTTTTATTTTTAGGCATGATATAAAAGTATTACATTTGCCCAAAATAGCGAAAGGAGCTTTTAAGACAACACAAGTAGAATATTTATCTTCTTAAAGGACTGACTTTAAACGTCTCCTTCCCTTTTTTAAGAATTATGCAGCTTTTTAAAATAAAAAGCATCTTACATTGAAAGAAAAAGATATATGAATTTGGAAAATATAAATATCTACTCCATGATACCGGTCTCATTTATCACATCCATGATAATGGGATGGTTTATCATTCCCTATGTACTTTTTATCTCTCTAAAAAAACGTTTGTTCGACCGCGTAGATGATAGAAAGTTACATAAAAGAGCTGTCCCCCGTTTAGGCGGGATTGTTTTTTTTCCGGTTATCACCTTTGCCACATCCTTAACCATATCTCTTATATTGGGTACTTGTAACGATTATGAATTAGGTATATTTTCAGGCGTATTATTAAAAGAATGGTTATTGCTCTGCTGTGGATTGATTTTGATTTATCTGGTCGGAATAGCCGATGATTTGGACGGTGTACGTTATAGAAATAAATTTATCGTACAAATCGTTTCGGCATTGTTTATTCCATTTGGTAATATATATATCAACAATCTTTACGGAATTTTCGGAATATATGAGATACCAGCCTATATTGGTATTCCGCTTACAACCTTGTTCATCGTATTTGTTACAAATGCATTAAACCTGATAGATGGTGTAGACGGGCTGGCATCGGGATTAGCGAGTATTGCTTTTATAGCATTTGCCATTCTATTTCTACAAATCCATATGTTTATACACGTGATCATCGCATTGGCAGGTTTAGGAGTTCTAATTCCTTTTATGTACCACAATATAACAGGGAAAGAGGACCGTTATTCAAAAATATTCATGGGCGACACAGGCTCTCTTTCTTTAGGGTTTCTACTTAGCTTTTTAGGTGTACGGCTTGCCATGAGTAATCCCAACATCCCGATTCTGGATCATGCTATTATTTATCCTTTTTGTATTTTATTTGTACCTATTTTTGATGCTGTAAGAGTCATGGTTTCAAGATCAATCAGAGGCCAAAATATGTTTAAACCCGATAGAGCACACATCCATCATAAAATTCTAGATTTAGGATTTACACATATCCAGACAACTTTGATTATTTGTATATATGCAGGCTGTATAATACTTTTTAATATAGCATTAAAAGACAGCATAAACATTAATATATTAATTGTCATAGACCTATTAATCGGAACTATTGTCAACCAAGTATTAAATGCTTTGAATCGCCGAAAACAAAAAATGGTTGTTTCGTCTGACAATCTATAAAAAACTTATCAAAACAGAAGTTGTTTATACTCTTTACAAAAATCAACTCTATTTTATTTTTTACATTCTAAATAGGCATAATACAATAATCCTTTAACTGCCCTTATACATATATCTTCTACGACTCTTTCCAACGGTTTATCCTCTCCGTTATTAAATTTTTCGTTTCATAGGGATTTCCATATCCAGAAAGGTCCCTACCCTCCCCGTGATCACCTCCGTACATAAATACAGTCTTGAAAATTCAGATACAATATGACAATCCTGTCAACTATCTGTTCCAGGATAGTTATAACTTACGGACACCTATACCCGGAAGATCATTCAACGTTATTTTCCCTTGTACAATCTTCATCCCAGCAAAACAATCATTGCTAATCAAAAGATTTCCATCAAGATCTGCAAAATCGGCAACAGGAGATAACTGAGCAGCAGCAGATACGGCACAAGATGTTTCAGTCATACAACCAATCATCACTTTCAATCCCAATGCCCGTGCCAACGTTACCATTTTCCACGCTTCGCGCATTCCGGTACATTTCATCAACTTGATATTGATTCCGCTAAAAACGCCTTTCATCATCTCTACATCCGACAACCGTTGTACCGATTCGTCTGCAAATATCGGCAACGGACTTTGTTCCGTAAGCCAGGCTATATCATCCAACTGCAACTTGGACATAGGTTGTTCAATCATTACAACGCCTTGCTCTTGTAACCAATGAATCATATCCAGAGCATACTCTTTATCCGTCCATCCCTGATTGGCATCCACAGCAATGGGCAAGGAAGAGACCTCTCGTATGGCCGCTATTATCTCCTTGTCGTTGTCTCGTCCGAGTTTTACTTTCAAAATGTTGAATTTGCCTGCTACTTCGGCCGTTTTTTCTTTTACCACCGTGGCTGTATCAATTCCAATCGTATAGGTAGTAGAAGGTGCCTTCTCTTTGTCAAGCCCCCAGATTTTGTACCAGGGGACATTCAACAATTTACCGACTAAATCATGCAGGGCGATATCAATCGATGCCTTAGCAGCCGTATTTCCAGAAGCGACAGCATCTACATAAGCCAAAATATCTTCCATCCGAAACGGATCATGAAACTGTTCGAGATTCACTTTCTGCAAGAATTCAACAACAGTCTGGACCGATTCTCCCAAATACGGAGGCATGGAAGCTTCTCCATATCCGGTCACTCCCTCACAAGTTATCTCTACCTGAACGTCCGGTGTTACAGTCCGTGAATTCGATGCAACCGTAAAAACATGACGCAATTGTAAATTATATGGTTTAAACGACAGTCTCATCGCTCTTTTTTTGAATTGCTGATAAAAAGTATCTATACGCTAAGAAGAGATCCTTTACTAATATATACTCTCTTTCTTTATCAAATCAATGAATAGTGCGGACAAACGTTTTACTACCTCTTCCGCATAGCGTTTCCCTTTCTCCGGGGTCGATTTAAAGGGGTTACCTATCCCCGTATCCCGTGTTACACGTGACCAGTTTCGGGGTATCCACGCTGTTTTTCGATTTAATTCTTCAACTGCAAAAGGAATATTTCCACCATCTCCCGCCATAGTCATATTTACCAATTCGGGATGATAATACATCAATACAGAGGTCTCTTGTTCCCCTGCATGTTCACCCGATTCTTCAAAATACTCTTTTTCAGGAACAAAAGCGTACCAGTCGCTTACGGCAATAAGAAAATCCGGATAATCGTATCCCAGATCCCGTATCATATTCTTAAAACTATTGCCTCCATGTCCATTGACAATAACCAGCTTTCGGAATCCCTGTCGATATAAGGAAGAAACAATATCTGACAAAATTGCTTTCTGGGTTTCATAACGTGTGTGCAGGCAAAACGGCAACTGCCATTGCCCGATATTCTGGGATCCATAAGGGACAGGAGGCAATACCATACATTTTACATTACCCTCTTTTTCAGCTTTTAATGCAGCATCAAGAGCAATGCTTTGCGACAAAAAATAATCGGTAGAATAGGGTAAATGGTAATTATGCGGTTCAGTAGCCCCCCAAGGCAATATAACCAAATCGTATGATTGTTGCTTTACCTCTCCATAGGTAATACGCATTAAATCCACTTTTTTTGTTTCTTCCATCACAATATATCTATTTTTATTTTAGCTATCAGTTTCTTTAAACATCCAGAAGCGATAGTCGGAGCATGAGCATCTTCCGGAAAAACAACAGCAAACATTCCCGGGGAAACATGGAAATATTGCTCCGGATGTTCTGCATAAAATCCACAATCCGAATCCCATTGATACGGACTTTTTATCTCGTGCAGGTTTGAACGGTCTGCCCACCCGATTGTCTCTCTGGCAGACAATGGGATATGCACATCAATATATCGGTTATGAAATTCCAATGGCTGCA
>DVNA01000222.1 GCA_018714665.1 Candidatus Gallibacteroides avistercoris
AGCACCATGCCCAAGCGGCTATCAACGGATCTTTTTTCAACATGCAGGAGGGACAATCGGTATGTTTTCTACAATTAGATGGGAATCTTATCGATACGACCTCCCTGTCTGAATTCAGGCAACGAACGAATGGAATCGTATTGATCAATAAAAATAAGATTGCAATAGAACCGTGGGATAAACAAAAGGAACGTTCCGGGACTACATATCCCAATGCCCTTGCTTCCGGACCATTAATGGTAGAAAATGGAAACATTTGCGATTTCTCTACCGTTTCACAATCATTCGTCAATACCAAGCATCCACGTTCAGCCATCTGCATTACCCGAGACAGGAAAGTCTTATTGATCACCGTCGACGGGCGATTCCCCGGAAACGCTATTGGAGTAAATATCCATGAGTTTGCCCATCTGGTAAAATTGTTGGGAGCTTACGATGCCCTGAACTTGGATGGAGGTGGGTCGACAAGCCTTTGGATGGATCAAGCAGGAGAAAATGGAATTGTAAACTGTCCGTGCGATAACCGGAAATTCGACCACCAAGGCGAGCGACGGATAGCCAATGCTATTTATGTTTATAAATAATCTTATCAACCATGGAGATTTTATACGAAGACAATCATATCATTATCGTAAATAAAACAACCTCGGAAATTGTACAAGGAGATAAAACCGGAGATACCCCTCTTTCGGAACAACTGAAACTATGGCTGAAAGAAAAATACAATAAACCGGGCAATGTGTTCGTCGGTGTAACACATCGGTTAGATCGGCCGGTAAGTGGGGTTGTGGTATTTGCCAAAACGAGCAAGGCCCTTACCCGGTTAAACGAGATGTTCCGCCTGGGAGATATTCAGAAAAGTTATTGGGCCATTGTCCAAAACCGTCCCCCAAAACAACAGGATGAAATCACCCATTATCTTGTCCGGAACGAAAAACAAAACAAGTCCTACGCATACAACGGACAAAAGGCAAATGCCAAAAAGGCAACATTAAGCTATACGGTCATTGCCCAAAGCGACAGGTACAATCTTTTGGAAGTGAACCTAAAAACAGGGCGACACCATCAAATTCGCTGTCAGTTGGCACAGATAGGATGTCCCATCAAGGGAGACCTGAAATACGGAGCCAAACGGAGTAACCCGGATGGAGGAATCAGCCTGCATGCCCGCCGCATTCGTTTTATACATCCTGTTTCACAAAAGGAGATAGATGTAACTGCCCCTGTTCCGAACGATGTCTTGTGGAAAACGTTTGAGCAAACAGTTTCTAATAGATTAACCGAAAGGGCAAACGACAAAACAGAATACTGACCAATAAACGCACAAAAAAAAGACTGCTTGCAACCAGATTAATCGTCTCATACAATAGGGAATTGCCGTTTAACAATAATTGTACGCTCTGCATAATCTAAAAATAGCAATAATTGTTATATCTATAAACAAATCTTTTTAAACCAAACAATTATGGATATAACAAGTACAATGAAAAGTTTCTGGGGAAAAAGTAAATATTGGTGGATGATGCTCGTATTGGGGATTGTTGTGTTTGCCATCGGCCTATGGATCATGCTGCAACCCAACGTTGGATACCTCATTGTCGCCGTAGCCTTAGGTTACGCCCTGCTCGTAGGAGGAGTTCTTCAACTGGTCATCTCCGCCTCTTTGCGAAAAGAGACAAAGGGTTGGGGATGGTGGATGGCAGGTGGTATATTGGATATACTCATCGGATTTATGCTAATTGCCAATCCAATGTTTACAGAAGCGCTGTTGCCGTTCTTTTTCGGATTCGTTTTCCTCTACAAAGGGGTTACAAGCCTGGTTTCGGCATTCAGTATGCTGTCTGACCATAAATACTGGTGGTTGTATCTGATCAACGGGATATTGACTATCGTCCTGGCTTGCCTGTTCTTTATATTCCCATTCTCCGGAGCGGTTGCTATTATCTTTTTGAGCTCATTCATGATGCTTTATTGGGGTATATCGTTAATGGTCATTTCATTCGATATAAAACCCACAAAAACACCGAAAACTACTCGATAACCGATAACGGTTATTCCAAGAATAGAAGTTTCTCCCTTGGGCGAAACTTCTATTCTCTATTTTAATCGCTGATCGATGGATTGCTCCCAGAACTGTCCTGACAACGCGGGTTGGTCTTTGCGTTCTATCAATCGGCCGAGGTCAAATCAATCTGCTTAATTTTGGCTCTTTTCCCTTTAATCCCAATAAAGTAGGTACCGTCCGTCGCCAGATTCAGCGGGATTGTTATACTCTTTCCTTTCCCGGCCCGGAATTTACTCTCCAACAGTATTTCGTCCGTATCGGCATTTTCAACAAAGACTGTACCCGAAGAGAGAGCCTCTACCGTAATGGTATAACTGCCTCGTTTCAGATATAGTCCCTGATACAATCTTCCGTTATACGCATACCCCACCCCATCGAGAACCAAAGCATCTCCTTCGAGAGACCAATTGGCATATCCGTGCTTAAAATCACCATTCAAAAAGAGATCGCTGCTGTTAATACCGCAATCGGTCATAATATTGGTCGCTTTTATCGCCGAGATATTACACTCGTTCAGATAACGGTTATCGAATATCCGGATATTTTTTACCGGGGAATAATCATCTTTCTCCTGATTGTCGAATGGGGTTTCATTGTAGGGGTTATCCGGCCATACCCCGATGGAAGATACTCCGGCCAAAACATTGTCGGCTATCGAAATATTATAAATCTCCTCTTTCTGCCAATCGGGATCTGAGGTTCCCCACGGAATAAACGCAATAGCTTTCCCATTTTCTGCATGGATAAAACTGTGATATATCTCTATGTTATGAATACAATGGTTTTCTCCGGGTTTAGACCACCACCAAAGACCTTCGCGTGGATCTTTATATACCGTCCACAAAACAACACCGTCGTCATTTGTATCAATGAAAGTCCGAACAATTTTTACTCTACGGGTGCCGAAACCTAAACTGATTCCATCTCCATTCAAGGCACATTTCGCTTCATGAATCTTTACATTCCCCACAAAAACTCGCTCGCATCCGTAAAAAGCTGTATTGTAACTACCCGAACGGATAATCTCAACATCCGACACCTCTACATTGGAAGCTTTCCAGAGGCCGATAGGAACTATATGTACCTTATCGGAACATACTGATTTAAACCCGGATATGGACGGATTATGGCTCTCGACATCTGACATACGGATTTTCCCTTGTCCCGTTATCTTGACGTTTTTCACACTATCGGCCTGTATCAACGGCAAATTGGCCATAAGGGAATTATGACCCCACAACAATCCGGACGCTTCGTTGTCGTGACCGTATTCAGGACGATATTTGTAATCGGACTCATTCTGGGATTGCCACAAAACGGCCCCTTGCTGAATATGTAAGTCTACGTTATTTCGCAACTGAATATTGGTAGCCACATAACGCCGACCGTAAAAAGAGTCGTCTCCCGACAACACTACTTGTCCTCCTCCTTGCGAAGAGACATCATCTATTGCCTTTTGTATCGCGTCCGTGTCATCGGTAAATCCATCGCCTTTGGCTCCGTATGAAACGACGTCCACTCGTAAATCGGGTAAATCGAACGAATATGGATTGTCCTCGAAATCCCGCCAGTTTTCGATAGAAAAGCGGGGAGAGATTTTGGCAAATCGTCCGCTATTGTCTTTTAATACTGCTTGAAACTGACTGCTTAACCGAGTAATATTTTTTTCTTTCAACGGAATATTCTTGATTTCGAACGATTGGGTGATAGGTATTTCCACCAATTTTTCCATGGCTGAAATATCATCGGCATACTGCATTATGGAGGTTTCATATATGGCAATGGTATTATATTGTCCGACGTATTCCGGACGTATGCTTCCTTTGATAACAATCGTATCGCCAGAAGCAATACACTGTTGAATTTGTCCGGCATAAGCCTCTATACGGGATTCTGCCTCAAATGTAATACGATCTATCTCAATCTCTCCCGTGCCACCAAAAGGCTCGATGCGAAAACCAATGATACGCCCCTCTGCTTTATTGTTATTGGACAGATTAAAATAATATGCCTGCATCGGACTGTTCGGGTTTATATCGAACATTTTAGACTTTGAATCGTCATAGATACTATCCTTTTCTGTTATAAAACGAAGTTTCAACTGCGTAGCGGTACTGTTGTTGCGCATCACCAGAAACAGGGTATTACGCATTTCGAGTTTAGGGGCATATACCCCGTTAGGGCTCATACGCAAATCGGGCGATTCCAGATACGATCTCTCCTGAAAGGCATATATCAACTTTCCGTCGCCGTACCGAACCTCGCCATGTTGTATCTTAAACGGTTTGACAGAGGCATCGGACGAAAAAGTAAAATCAAGGGTGTCTTTTTCAGAACCCTCCACCGAAGCACGACTATCCAACAACGGCAAACACGTCAACAAAAACACAAGCCAGACAATACCCCCCAAACGATTACTTATGGAAATTTTCTTCATCTCTAATAATTTTGATACATTTCACATAAATCGGCATAAAAAGAAATATAGCGAAAAGCATGAGCTCTATCAAATTGGAAGCCCTGTTTTCAGATTGGCTATGCCGATCCGAATTCTATATGCTTACAAATATAGGGATAAAAGGAATGAATCGTATCTGATATTTGTTAGAAATTCAAAGGTTTCTATTATTTTATCAAACAATTATATTTCCATTCTTGATTAAACAGGTAAAAGAGGTCCGAAAAAAATTCCAGCAGATCAGAATCATTCATAAAAACGAAGGTTAATAAAAAAGGAGAACCCAATTTCTTTGGTTCTCCTTTTCTCTGTTGCGGGAGCCAGACTCGAACTGACGACCTTTGGGTTATGAGCCCAACGAGCTACCACTGCTCCACCCCGCGATTTTCATGTGCAAAGATACAACTTATTTTTTTATTTCCAAAATCAAACATATTTTTTGTCAAAAAAAATCACATTCGACTCATACACAGGCTCTTCCATTTCCTAATAACGTTTAACAAAATCAACGAATAGATTATTACTTCGTTGATTTATAAGATATTTACTACATAGAAGATTAAATAAGTGCTCAAAAAGCCATGTTTTGTTTGCGTTGTTAAGATATAATTGCTATTTTCGCACAGTTTTTTAAGAAATGTGCATACAATGACCAAGACTCGCGATATGTTAGTGGATGTGGCACGGCAATTATTTGCTAAATCGGGAGTAGAAAATACAACGATGAATGACATTGCATTAGCATCGAAAAAAGGCCGAAGGACATTGTACACATACTTCAAAAACAAAAATGAAGTTTATCAGGCTGTTGTAGAATCGGAATTAGACCATATTCTGCACTCGCTCCAAGAAATGGCAGGACAAGATGTGCCCCCTGAAAAAAAGCTGGTAAATTATATTTATACCCGGATGGAGGCAATGAAAGAGGCTGTATTGCGCAACGGAACATTGCGAGCTGAGTTTTTCAGAGATATCTGGAAAGTTGAACAGGCCCGCAAATACATGGATCTAAGAGAGATGCAACTGATAAAAGGTATATTGGACGAAGGCGTGAATAAAGATATTTTTTCCATAGCCGATACGAATATTACGGCATCGGTTATACATTATGCTCTAAAAGGGTTGGATGTTCCTTATATAAAGGGACATTTCAACGAATCGAAAATAGACCGGACTTCACTAAAATACTATATAATGAGTTTTATTCTAAACGGAATAAAAAAACGATAATCTACAAAATAACACACTATGTTTATTAATGCACAAGGACATTATGTACCCTCTTTAAGAATAGGAAACGACTATTTCTTCAACCTCAACGGATTAACGAGTGATTGGATTTTACAACGGACAGGTATCAGTACCCGTTCACGGACAGCCGAAGGAGAAGATGCTCATACAATGGGACTGGAAGCGATCAAAAACGCCATACCCAACCTACCCTATCCGATAGAAGAAGTCGATCTGATCGTAGCTGCCAGCTATTCACCTATCGACACCGTCGGTACATTGGCCCACATCGCACAACGAGAATTCAACATGCCCAACGCAAAAGCCGTATATGCATCGTCAGCATGCTCATCGTTTGCTAACGGGCTTGAAATCATAGAAGGTTATTTTGCTATGGGAAAAGCCAGCAAGGCCCTCATCATCTGCTCAGAACATAATACGGCATACAGCAATGAAACCGATCCGAAAGCCGGTCATTTGTGGGGCGATGCCGCCGTAGCGCTCTTTGTCTCAAAAGATAGACAAAAAGAAAATGAACCCGAAATTCTCGAAATCTTCACACGAGGTTTGGGACATGTAGGAAAAGGGCCGGAAGGTGTTAGCCTGCGTCCCAAGACAACCGGCATCTCCATGCCTTACGGGAAAGATGTATTTATACACGCTTGTAAATATATGTGCGAAGTATTGAATGTTCTTACCCAGAAGAAAAATATCTCGGTACAGGACCTTACCTACATCATCTGCCACCAAGCCAATTTACGTATTGTGGCCAACGTCCAACATCAACTGGAAGTGCCCATGGAACGATTCCTGAACAACATCCAGGAACTGGGAAATACAGGATCTGCCAGCGCAGCGCTTGTATTATCTCAAAACTGGGACAAAATGAAAAAAGGAGATTTGGTTGGTCTCACCGTATTTGGAGGAGGATATTCAAGCGGAGGATTTTTGGTGCAATTCTAAAACGTTACATTTAATATATATTCATTATGAGATTATTAGAAGGGAAAGTTGCTGTTATTACCGGAGCCGCACGCGGTATCGGGAAAGCAATTGCAATAAAATTTGCCACCGAAGGAGCCAATATTGCATTTACCGATCTGGCCATAGACGACAATGCCAAAGCTACCGAGGCTGAAATAGCCGCTATGGGAGTAAAAGTAAAAGGATATGCCTCAAATGCCGCCAACTTTGAAGATACCCATAAAGTTGTAGAAGAAATTGTAAAAGACTTCGGCAGAATAGACATATTGGTAAACAATGCCGGTATTACCCGCGACGGGTTAATGATGCGCATGAGCGAAGCACAATGGGACATGGTTATCAACGTAAACCTGAAATCGGCTTTCAACTTCATTCACGCCTGTACGCCCGTTATGATGCGTCAAAAGTCGGGTAGCATCATCAACATGAGTTCCGTTGTGGGCGTATCCGGAAATGCTGGACAAACAAACTATTCCGCCTCAAAAGCCGGCATGATCGGATTGGCCAAGTCCATCGCCAAAGAACTGGGTTCAAGAGGAATACGGGCAAACTGCATTGCTCCTGGATTTATCATTACCGAAATGACCCAACAATTATCGGAAGAGGTTCGCAAAGAGTGGGCTGCTCAAATTCCGTTGAAACGCGGAGGTACCCCCGAAGATGTTGCAAACGTTTGTACATTCTTGGCTTCGGACCTGTCTTCGTACGTTACCGGACAAGTTATACACGTATGCGGAGGTATGAATATGTAAGAGATAATCATTTTTATTATTGTTTTCTAAACAACGAGCAGAGATTCATAAATATGATCCTCTTGCTCGTTATTTAATGTAATAAACCCTCTTATTTTTCAATACTAGGTCATATCCATATCTTTTTACAAAACGATTAATATTATCCCTCCAAACCTTTTCTTGAATATATTTGCTATCTTTGACCCATTACTTTATTTAATAAATACCGTATGGAAAAAATTAGAAGAAAAATCGGATTGGTTGCTCATGATGCCATGAAGCAAGAACTGACCGAATGGACTTTATATAATTCTGAAAAGCTAAAAGGACATAAATTTTATGCTACCGGCACTACCGGCACTATCATCAAAGAGGCCTTACAAAAGAAACACCCCGATGTAGAATGGGATTTTACGCTCTTAAAATCCGGTCCACTGGGAGGAGACCAACAAATGGGTGCACACATTGTTGCCGGCGACATCGATTACCTCTTTTTCTTTACCGACCCCATGACCCTGCAACCGCACGATACGGACGTCAAGGCGTTAACACGTTTAGCCAGTGTGGAAAATATTGTGTTCTGTTGTAACAGAAGTTCTGCCGATCATATTATTTCCAGCCCGCTATTCTTGGATCCGACCTATGTACACCACCCGCACGACTATACAAGTTATGCCAACCGATTCTCCCATGAAAAGATTGTTGCCCAGGCCATAGAAAATGTGGTAACTTCTGTTGAAACGGACAAAAAAGGAAATACATCTCCAACCGATTCATCCAAAGAGGTTTCAGACCCGAAATAACAATCAGGTTTTAAACACCATACGAAAAGAGACACTTGATGTTTCCTCTGACGGGAAGCCATAAAAAAGTCTCTTTTCGTATGGCAATAATTTCGTTCCTTAATATTTATACATGAAACTATTTGATTATCTATCATTAAGATTCTTCTCTTTTCTATTTACTTGATAAGCGTATGATTTTCCCTGCATACTAACGATACGTGGGTGTATATAACTTATCCGTCCTATTTCCTATCGGGGAGCCATTTTAACAAGGCATTTTTATATCAAAACAAAACAAATTTATGGAAGTATTTATCTCCCAATTATTAAACCTGCAAGAAAAGTTATTTCGATCCGCCCTTTTTATGACCCAAGATAAAACCAAGGCAAAAGATTTATTACAAGAGACCTTTTTGAGAATTCTGGAAAACAAAGATAAATTCAGACAAAACAATAATTTATCGGGATGGGCCAATAAAATCATGTCGAATATATTCATATCCGATTATCGAAAATTTCTCATCCAAAAGAGATATTCCGATCTTATTATAACGGACAACGATATTGCTTATCTCTCCGAACAAGATTTCATGATTCGCCATTCTATTTCTGATTTGATGAATGCCATCGAAAAATTGGAAGACAAAAGACAAACAATCCTGAAACTTTTTCTGGCAGGGCTCAAATATGAAGAAATTGCACAAGAGAAGAATCTGCCCATAGGTACGGTTAAGAGCCAAATTCATCAGGCCAAAGAAGAATTGAGAAAATTACTGAAATAGTATTGTTCCCAGCTGATATAACGAAAATCCCCACCATCGGGTGGGGATTTTCGTTATATCTACTCTACATACAAGACAAGTCCTTTTAAGTATTCTCCCTCGGGATGATAAATATTAATGGGATGATCGGCCGGTTGTGTCAATTGGTGGATTATGCGCACCTTCCGTCCCGATTGGGCTGCTGCACTAAATACTGTCAACCGGAAATTTTCTTTGCTGACAACCTGTGAGCAGGAAAAAGTAAACAAAATACCACCGGATTTAATCTTTTCAAAGGCTTTCGCATTCAACTTCCGATATCCTTGCAAGGCATTTCGCAACACATTTTTGTGTTTGGCAAATGCCGGCGGGTCTAAAATAATCAGATCATACTGGTCTCCCATACGGTCCAGGAACTTAAAGGCATCTTCGGCAAATGCCTGATGACGGGCATCGTCACCAAAATTCAACGCTACGTTCTTATTGGTCAGATCAATCGCTTTGGCCGAACTATCTACCGAATGTACGCATTTTGCTCCTCCCCGCATGGCATAAAACGAAAATCCGCCTGTATAACAGAACATATTCAAGACTGATCGTCCTTGGGCATAGCGTTCAAGCAGCACCCGATTTTCCCGCTGATCGACAAAAAAGCCGGTTTTCTGGCCACGTAACCAATCTACATAAAACTTCAAACCGTGTTCCATGGCTATATTCGAAGCCTCTCCGCCAATAATATATCCATTTTCTGCTTCTAACTGGGCTTTATACGGCAATGTCGTTTCGGATTTATAATATACGTTTTGAAGCGATTCGCCCATGACCTGTTTCAGGGCCGAGGCTATTTGATGACGCGCAAAATGCATACCGGGTGAGTGCGCCTGCAATACTGCCGTCTCGCCGTATATGTCGATAATCAATCCCGACAGGTTGTCGCCTTCACCGTGTACCAGCCTGTATGTATTGTTTTCAGGGGTTATCAGGCATAAACTCTGCCGCATAACATAAGCCGAACGCAAACGTTGTACAAAAAATGCTTCGTCTATCTGGACCGGAGTAAACGACAATATACGCACGGCAATACTGCCTATCTGGTAGTGGCCTATTGCCAGAAAATGGCCGGTAGAATCGCACACCTCTACCACATCGCCCTCTTCGGGTTGTTGTTCAAATCGATGAATGGCTCCCGAAAATATCCACGGATGGAACCGTTTCAACGAATCTTCTTTTCCTGTTTTTAGATATATCTTGGTATATGTCTTCATCTTATTTACTTTATCAAGAACCTGAATAGGTCATTCCCGTTTGCATATAACAACAACCCGAACAACAGGGCCATACCTGTTATTTGTGCATATTCCATAAATTTTTCATTCGGTGTACGTCGGGTTATTACCTCGTACAACAGGAAGAGTACATGACCTCCATCCAAAGCTGGAATAGGCAGGATATTCATAAAAGCCAAAGCAATAGAAAGGAAAGCGGTCATCTCCCAGAACCGCTGCCAATCCCACTTATCGGGGAAGATACTGCCGATGGTTCCAAAACCTCCGATCTGCTTTGCTCCCTCTTTGGAGAATATCATTTTCGTGTCTCCTACATAGGAACTCAACATATTGATACCTCGCTTGATTCCTTTGGGGAACGACTCGAAAAAGCCATACTGTACGTGTTTAACCGGCAAATAGTGATCTGCTCCTCTCATGCCTATACCCACCAGACCTGCCGTATCTACGGTCACGGGCAACGTTTGCAACGAGTCGTTTCGGAAGAAACTGAAATCGACGGTTTTTCCGGAATTATTCCTTAAAATCTCTGATAAATCTACGAACTTCTGAACAGGCAATCCGTTGATGGACACAATACTGTCTCCTACCATCAATCCGGCGGCTTGTGCCGGTCGATTCGCTACTACCGTATCGATAACTACCGGTATGATAAAATCGAAAAAGCCGTTCTCTTCGGACATCAGCCTCAATTTGAAATCTTCGGGAATAGGTATCGTTACCTCTTGTCCGTCTCGTAAAACGGTTACCTCTTTGTCTGCATCGATAAACTGGCGGGTTACTTCGGGATATTTTTCGGCTGGTACTCCATCGATACTTACAAAAAGATCTCCATCCTGAAAACCTACCTGATGTGCCGTCTCACAAAAATAGAGCCCGTTCTTTGCCTCTTGCAACGGGATATAGGAACTACCCCATTTAAACGAAATCATCGAATAGATGAACAGTGCCAACAGAAAGTTGAACAATACGCCGGCTATCATAATCATCAACCTTTTGGGAGCCGATTTTGCCCGGAACTCCCACTCTTGTACCGGTTGTTTCATCTGCTCCTTATCCATGGATTCATCAATCATCCCCGCAATCTTGACATAACCACCCAACGGCAACCACCCGATTCCATATTCGGTTTCGCTGTTTTTGGGTTTGAACTTGAAAAGGGAAAACCACGGATTGAAAAACAGATAGAACTTTTCGACTCTTACTTTATATATACGGGCAAAGATAAAATGTCCGAATTCATGGACGATAACCAATATGGACAAACTCAATATAAGCTGAAATGCTTTGATCAGAAATGACTCCATTTATTATTTATTTTTGTTGACTTACTAAATCTTGTACATGACGACGCACCTGATTATCGGTAGCAACATAATCGTCATACGTCGGGTTGGATATAAATGTCTCTTCCTCCATACTGC
>DVNA01000223.1 GCA_018714665.1 Candidatus Gallibacteroides avistercoris
GGGCAAAATATGGCAAAAATAGAGAAAATAAGAAAGATGCAAATAATTGATAATAAGGAAGATAAATTCTTTTATTTTCCTATGATTTCTATGCCTTGTACCGGGTCTGGGTACAACAAAAAAGCGACCGATAATTTATTGATTATCGGTCGCTTTTTTGTTGGGTGCAACTGTAAGAATGACAGTCTAATCGCAAAACTTTTTTGCTGCTGTGAGTGAAGGTATTTTTGCTTTGCCTATTCGCTCACTGTCGTTTCCTTTTGTCCATGTTTTTTTCTTATCGTTTCTGCTGTTTGGTTCTTGCACGCAACAGCAACGGGGTGAGGAGCACGGCATAACCCAGGAACATTATACCGACAGTTGGCCACGGCGGGAGTGTGGAAAAGTGCATGACGGGATAATACACCAATGCATGGGCCACAAGCAGGATCAGCGTATATTGGCCGATAAAGGTGATGGGACGGTATTTACCCAAGGCTGAACGGGAGAGGAACGCATCGAGGTATCGGCAAAGGTTGTTGAACGCAACGATTCCGCAATAGGCAAACAGCGGCCACAGCAAGTAATCTCCGGAGAGAAGGATGTTGCGGTGATGTCCCACGATGGAAGGGCCCCACAACAAAAACGCCAGATAGCCTACCAGACAGACGGCAAACAACTGTTTGTTCGTTTCGTACCGGCCCAAACGGTAGCCTATCATGAAAAAGGCGATACCCATCGCTACGTTCGGGATATAAAAGGGCAACGGATTATTCAACCGGTGGAGTCCAAAACCTATGGCAATGCAGATGATGATTGTTGCAACAGGCGGTATGGACCACCGTATCAGGAAACGCGAGATGATGCGGACAAAAAGCAACGACAGGACGAACCACGAGGGGACATTGACCAGGATATACCCATAGATGGAAAAAGTTTTCAGAACATCGACAACGGAACTATGCCACGTGAGATTCCGGTCTATCGCTAAAATGGCCAAATAAACGACGTAACCTATCAGGCTCCATTTCAGAAACGGAATCAAAAGTTTTTTACAATCTTTCACAACACCCTCGCGGCACGGCATCTCTTTGAAGAATTGCCCGGACCGGTAAAAGAACCACGGCATGGAGAAGGTCAAAAAGGGAAGGGCTACACGGACATCCACCTCGCCAAAGACCTTGCAGTTATTCATGGCGTGGAAAGCCATAATCCAGAGAATCAGGATTCCCCCGGCCAGATCAACAAATTTTACTCTTTTCTGTTCCATATTCCTGTGTATTTTCTAATAAGAAGAGCGTTTCGGTTTTTAGCACAAAAAAGGATGTAACTCTTTTGCTTTTCTTTTACGGATATTGATTAATACCCGTTGGTATCAGAGCTGTATCCGCCCCTATTTTGCTTTACTTGCCGATGCATTAACCAGACACAAAATTACATTTTTCTTCGAGATGATAGTTCCTATAAGACCGTTATTTGTATTTCTATGGAAGGGAAAAATAAGATTTCAGAGGGTCTCCTACTGATACGGCCCGCCGCCTCTCTTGTGCCAGTCCAACAGAACAAAGCCGCCGTAAAGGAAGATTTCCTTTACGGCGGCTTCTATATATCAAGGGGAGGGGAGTACGGCTTTCCTATTTCTGTCGTTCTACCGTATGCAGGATGTTGCAATTTTTGTCCAGCATATAGAGTTTCAACTCCTTATCAGAAGCGGAAACAACGGAAAATCCCGGTTCCGAACTGCAAAACACCGTACCCTCCACGGGCGATACCTCCCGGCTGAGCGATCCCGAGGAGTTGACCACATAATCTACCGGACTGCCGGCCGGTTTGATGTGCTGGAAATTGTGGATATGGCCACCTATGTAAAGATCTACTCCGTATTTACGCAGCAGGGGGTCTATCCGTTGCTGCATATTCTGACGCTCTATCTCGTCTTTGGGTGTTTGGGCATAGACCGGATGGTGGCCTATAACCACTTTCCAGGTCTCGTCGGAGGCTTGCAGCGTAGAGTCAATCCAGCGAATCTGCCGCTCCATGTCCTGTTCGGCCACATCGCGGTACGACTCTTCGGCCTCCTCATGGTATTTGTCAATCAAGGGGGTTGTATCGATGAAGATGATTTTGAGCGAGGCGCCGCCGTCCAGCTCGAAAGATTTGGCATAGTAACGCCCCGGCATACTCCAACGCCGGCTGACTTTACCATAATCCAACACCGCCTGGGTATTGCCCCGGTACTCGTGGTTCCCCAATACCGGGAACCAATCTATCATCAGCTCCGGATGGGCATATATCAACTCGTAGTTGGTCATCCACAGGGGATCGCTTACGCTGGCAACCCCCTCAAAGTGGTGTACATCGCCGGCGGCGGCTACAAACTCGATATCGGTATTCTCGGCCAATTCGCCCATTCGTTCGGCTATCGGCTTCTGGTCGTAATAGCCGTTACGGCCCAGGTCATTGGCTACGATAAAGTTGAAACGGTCGTCCAACAACGAGTCGAGCTGCTCGTACGAGACCTCCTGCCGGGAGGTTGCCTGTTGCTGACACGCAGAGAAAAAGAACAGGCAACTCAATCCTAAAAATATCGTTATTCTTTTCATAAACTGATCCGGTTATAATTGGTTATAATTTTGTGATACATGAAATTAAAGATCCCATTTGACCCCCAAATTAAAGGAGCCCTGGTAGTATTCGAGCTGTGCCATACGGCTGCGGGTACCCTGGTAATAGCGTAACGGCTGATTGGTCAGGTTGTTCGCTTCGGCAAAGATGCGGAATCCCTTACCTACACGGTACGAAGCGTTGGCATCGAGGAAGAGCTGGCGGTCGTAATAGAGGTCTTCAAAGGAATCGCCTCCCACCTCGTCGATATAACTGCCGGTACCGTTGAGCGATAAACGGGCCGAAAAGCGGCTGTTTTCCCACGCCAGCGAAGCATTGAACATATGGGGAGCCGTACCCGGAAGTTTGACATCGGAACGCTCTTCGCCATCCTCGTTGTAAACACCTTGGGTCTTGGAATAGGTGTACGTGTAGTTGAGCATGATGCTGAAATTTCTCAAAAACTCGGCATCGAAAAAGTCGAGCTTGCGTTGGAATGCCAATTCCACCCCGAACAGATTGACCTGATCTCCGTTCAAGGGACGGACCATCTGCCACTGTTCACCCGCCGGTACCGGATTGGGCAACTGGGGAAAATCGGCCGCAAACTTATCTGTCGTATAGTTGGCATCGAGGTAGTTGTAGATAAAGTTATCCAGGTTCTTGTAGAAGAGTCCGGCCGAAAGGATACCGACCGATTTGAAATAATACTCCCCGATAAGGTCGAAATTATATGAATAGGTAGCTTTCAATCCCGGATTCCCGGCCTGTATCTCGCGGTCTTCGGCCTTTACATCGGCAAACGGGACCAATGTATAATAGTTGGGACGGGCCAGGGCCGTAGAGAAGGCCCCGCGCAATACCATCCGCTTGTTCACATTCCACATCAGCGTAGCACTGGGCAACAGATTCGTATAGTGGTTATGCATCTTGTTCATGCCTGTATTTTCGTAA
This sequence comes from Candidatus Gallibacteroides avistercoris, assembly GCA_018714665.1. Lineage (GTDB taxonomy): Bacteria > Bacteroidota > Bacteroidia > Bacteroidales > CHK158-818 > Gallibacteroides > Gallibacteroides avistercoris. The sequence continues at coordinate 3,538 of DVNA01000223.1, forward strand.
TCCTCATCCAGCGAATAAGCGCCCTCATACTCTACGCGGGTATGCTCTACGCGGGCTCCGGCAATGAACATCAAATCGGGGGTAATATTCTGGTCCCAGCGCAGGTACGAAGCATAAATCTGCTCGTTGGCGTTGTAGTTGTTGACCAGATATTCCGAAGGGTCGGCTTCGGCCTCAAATTCAGAGCGGTTGTAGAGATCGACCCTTCCGAGCCACTTGTTTGAAACGAAAGTTCCCGGCACATAACGTTTTCCCTGAATCAGGGGGTCGTCATAGGTTACCGTCCCCATTCCGTCCAGGTTGGGCAACCCTGCCACCGGCGAGTATTCATAAAAGTTGTTGTTGCGCTCCTTGCTTTTGAGACGGCCCCGCAACCCGAAGTGCAGGCGGCCTTTCTGTCCGGCAATGGCGCTCAGCGGGACACGGGCGTTGACCTTGGCGGCATATTCGTCCTCATCGGTATAGTCGTGCTGTTCAGTCAGTTTGTCAAACGCAAACAGTGCGGGATTCTGCCCCGGAGCCGAGATATAGGGTTTATAGGTATCCGAAAGATCCTGCGTCATCGAAAGATCCTCTTGCAGGTACTCGATATAGCGTTCGTGGGGACGGTCTTCGCTGGCCTTGGCGTAGCTGAGGTTCCAGTCCATGTCGAATTTGGGAGAAACCAGGTGCGTACCGGTCAAGGCATAACTCTGTACACGCTGGTCTTCCAGCCGGCGGTTCTTGTTGCGGGAGTTATCTATCCCTCCCTTGGTCTCGCGCGAAATGGCTCCGGTATAGCCGGTAATGGAGACTCCATCTCCCGCATAAACAGGTTCGATATCCTGATAAGAGGTACGATAACGGTTTTCGCGGTCGTCCCGCCAGTTGTATATGGCATCGAAAGCAATCGTATTGTTTCCGTTAATCTTCCAGTCGGTATTGAGCGAGAAGCTGCGGCGGATACGCTGTACGTCGTATTTGCGGATATCCATCTCTTCGAGGTAAACATTTCCCTCGTCGTCCTGGTCCCAGACCCCTTCGATGTTGTCCGACCCGTAATCCTTGTTCATATAGGAGGCCGATAACACAAGCCCTACCTTCTCCTTGGCAAAACGGTTCGAATAGACAATCGACCCGGCTCCGGTAGCCCCGTTGCGGATGGGGTTATAACCGCCGTAGGTGGTAACCGAGATGCGTTGCCCGCCCGAAGCGGCACGGGTTACCAGATCGACCGACCCGCCGATGGCATCGCCATCCATGTCGGGCGTCAGCGTCTTGTTTACCTGGATAGTCTGTACCATGTCCGAGGGGATGAGGTCCATCTGCACCTTGCGGTTGTCTCCCTCGGCCGAGGGGATACGGTTACCGTTGAGCGTTACCGAGTTGAGTTCAGATGCCAAACCGCGGACAACGATGTTGCGCGCCTCGCCCTGGTCGTTCTGCATCGTAATCCCCGGCACGCGTTTGAGGGCATCGCCGATATTGGCATCCGGAAAACGTCCTACCTGGTCGGCAGAGATGACGTTGGTAATGTTTTTATTGGTCTTCTGTTGGTTGAATGCCTTTGCCTGGCCACGAATCATATCGCCCATCACGACTACCTCTCCAAGCGTCTGGACATCCTCCTCCATTTCAAAAACAAGCGTTGTATTCTCGCCCACCTTCACCACGGCACTGCGGCGTGCGGGGAAATATCCCAAATAGGAGACCGTAACTTGATACTCGCCGGACGGGACATTCAGAAATTCAAAATAGCCGTTTTTGTCTGAAATCGTGTACCGGTTCAACGTGTCGAGCGTCAGCATGGCTCCCGGCAAGGTACGTTGCGAGCTTTTTTCGATCACCGAACCGGAGATCAGCCCGCCATCCTGGGCCATCAGGCCCTGTACCAGAAATTGTAAAAGAAACGATAAGAAAAAGAGTTTTTTCATAAGTTATAAACAGATTGATTTTCGCCGCAAAGGAATGACTCCGCCGTTACTTCTTTGCAACAAACCTGTTAAAGAATTATTACACTCCCTCATACATTACCCTTAACACTACCGGGAAGATGGCAGACAACAACCCCATACCTATTTTCTCAAAAGAAAGAAGAAAGCCTCCGAACAGGAATTTCTCAAAACCGGCACCATTTTATCCCCTTTGTCCTAAACCATTCCTCCCCGGAAAGGGTTATAACCATAAACCGCCCAGATAACGGTTGAACCGGTTACGATACCCGTTCATCTTGTCCTTAACCATATATTTTTTCTGCTGAAATGATATAATTCTTTGCAAAAACCATCTGCCATACAATAAATATCTGTAATTTTAGACTCCAAGAACATGGCAGTATTTGTCTAAATATTACAGTTGAGCCCTGCAACATTTAACTACATTACCGCTATATATTAACAATCAACCCCATACGTTGGTATTTGTATCAAACTCACGTTAAATAATATGGATAAAATAGAACACTCCTACCGTTTTGCCCAATCGTTACAAGACAACATAAAAACATTGCTGCAACACGCCGGGCTATCGGCAGAACTGACCGAGAAGCTGGACCCTATACTCTACATCGGCCTGATTATCCTCCTCTCTTTCCTGCTGGCCTGGGGTATCAAGTTGATATTGGTATTTCCCGTGAAGCGGTTACTGCAATACAAAAAGATAAAATCCCTGAAAATCTTGATGAAGCGTAACCTGTTTTCACACCTCTCCTGGATCATCCCCCCGTTGGTAGTGATCCCGCTGCTCTCCTTTGCCCTGAAAAACGACCCCGAACTGTTCCACCTGTTGGAAAAGATCTGCTGGATTGCCTTTATCTGTGCCCTGTTTTCCACCATCAACAGCCTGATCTACATCTGTTGGGACATCATCTCCCAAACCGACCAGTTGCGAAGCCGTCCCATGAAGGGAATGATGCAAATCGTACAGGGCATCTTCTTTTTCATCGCCCTCATCATCATCTTCTCGATAATCCTCGACAAATCCCCCGTTACCCTCATCACCGGTTTGGGTGCTTTTGCCGCCGTATTGATGCTGATTTTCAAAGACAGCATACTCGGGTTCGTAGCCGGCGTACAATTAGGCCAGAACGACATGGTACGCATAGGCGACTGGATTGTAATGCCCAACAACATGGCCAACGGAGTGGTAACGGACATTACGCTCAACACGGTCAAAATACAGAACTTCGACAACACCATCGTAACCGTACCTCCCTATTCGCTCATCTCGGGAGCCTTCCAGAACTGGCGGGGAATGAGCGACTCCGGCGGACGGCGTATCATGCGCTCGTTCAATATCGACCTGAATACCGTCCATTTCTGCACACCGGAGATGTTGGAAGAGTTGAAAACCATTCCCCTTTTGAAATCCTACATCGAAAAGAAACAGGAGCAACAGGCCCAAGGCAAGGTAATGAACACCGAGAACAGCGCCGGGCTTGTAAACGGCACCATCGAGACCAACCTGGGTCTTTTCCGGGCATACCTGACGCTCTATCTCAAACAACACCCCTTTGTCAACCAGAGCCTCACCCTGATGGTCAGGACGCTGGAACCCGACGACAACGGCATACCCCTGCAAATCTACTGCTTCTCCTCCAACAAGGTATGGGAAAGTTACGAATCCATACAGGATGAGATATTGGAACATACCGCCGCCATGATGCCCCGTTTTGAGCTCTACCCGTTCCAGAACGCTTCGGGGCGCGATTACATCAACAGTGCCCTGATTACGGCTGGACGCTCTGTTTCCGACCTGTCGGGCATCCCCTCGGGCACCTTAAAAAACAAGACCGCAGACAAACCCTCATAATCTACCCCAGGAACGGTCCGTTTTCTCCTTTCAGAAAATAAAATCCAGAATATCCTGTTTTGTAATATTACTGAAACATCTGTTATCTACTTTTGCCGCTGTTACATAAACAAAGAAAATCTGGCATGGAACCGTTTTATTTAGCAATTATCGTATTTCTTTTTATTCTGGCTGTTTTTGACCTGTCGGTAGGAGTCAGCAACGACGCCGTAAACTTCTTAAACTCCTCCATCGGGGCCCGGGCTGCCTCGTTCAGGACCATTCTGATCATCGCTGCCATCGGCATCATGATAGGAGCAACCCTCTCGAACGGAATGATGGACATCGCCCGACACGGGATTTTTCAACCCCAATACTTCTATTTCGAGGAGATTCTATGTATCCTGCTGGCCGTCATGATTGTAGATGTCGTGCTGCTGGACATTTTCAATTCACTGGGGATGCCCACCTCTACCACCGTCTCCCTGGTATTCGAGCTGTTAGGAGGTACCTTTGCCCTGGCGCTGATCAAAATCATCGGCAGCGACGGGATGTACACTTTCGGGCAACTAATCAATACCGACAAGGCCCTGGCGGTCATTCTGGGTATCTTTACCTCCGTGGCCATCGCCTTCTTCTTCGGTTCGCTGGTACAGTACCTGGCACGTATCCTCTTCTCGTTCAATTACAAAAGAAACATGAAATATTTTATCGGACTCTTTGGCGGTGTAGCCATTACCTCCATCATCTATTTCATGCTGATAAAAGGGCTTAAAGACAGTTCGTTCATGACGGCAGAAAACAAAGAGCTGATTCACCACTATACCCCGCAAATTGTCTGGGGCAGCTTTGTATTCTTTACCATCCTGATGCAAATCTTCTACTGGATGCGTATCAACGTATTTAAAATCGTAATTCTGTTCGGTACCTTCGCCCTGGCCCTGGCCTTTGCCGGGAACGACCTGGTCAACTTTATCGGAGCACCGCTGGCCGGTTACTCCTCTTATATGGACCTGGTATCCCATCCCGAGGCTACCCCGCAAACGCTGCTGATGACCTCTTTGCAGGATTCGGCACAAACCCCCTGGTACTTCCTCGTGGGGTCGGGTATTATCATGGTATTGGCCCTGTTCTTTTCCAAAAAGGCACACAACGTGGTAAAAACAGAACTGAACCTCTCCCGGCAGGAAGAGGGAGAAGAGAATTTCGGCACCTCGCCCATCGCCCGGATCATCGTACGCTCTTCCAACTCGGTGGCATCATCGGTTATCAGCGTTGTACCGCTTCGTGTCAGAAACTGGATTGACACCCGTTTCAACCGGAACGAAATCATCCTG
>DVNA01000224.1 GCA_018714665.1 Candidatus Gallibacteroides avistercoris
CATCGGTGTTGTCTCCGAGACAGCAGACGAGGTAGTTGTCAAGGCAGGGGCCGGTATTGTTTGGGACGATCTGGTAGCCTATTCCGTAGAGATGGGCTGGGGAGGGTTGGAAAACCTGTCAAATATCCCCGGGGAGGTGGGAGCCAGTGCCGTACAAAATATCGGAGCATACGGACGGGAAGCCAAAGATACAATCGAGCAGGTAGAGTGTATAGATGTAGAGAGCCTGTGTATGCGGATATTTGATAATGCCCAATGTATGTACGGGTATCGGTCGAGTATATTCAAGAAGGAGATGAAAGGTCGTTTTATTGTTACGGCGGTCTTTTTCCGCTTACAAAAAAAACCGATACTCCATTTGGAATATGGAAATCTTTCGACCGTATTATCCTCCCTGAAAGAACCTTCTCTCCAAGATGTAAGGAATGCTGTTATTAAGATACGAAGCGAGAAATTGCCCGATCCCGATTTTGTGGGAAATGCCGGAAGTTTCTTTATGAATCCGATTATCCCGGTTGGACAGTACGAAAAAATAAAGGCGGATTATCCGGATATACCCAGTTATCCGGCTGGCCTTGGACAAATAAAAGTCCCGGCGGCGTGGCTCATAGACCGATGCGGTTGGAAAGGCAAAGCAGAAGGAGGCGCCGCAGTGTATGAAAAGCAGTGTTTGGTCTTGATAAACCAAAATCATGCCAAGGCCCAGGATGTGTTGTCTTTGGCAGAAAAAATAACAATATCCGTAGAAAACAGATTCGGAATAACGATACATCCGGAAGTCAATTTTATCGATTGAATCGGTTATGAAGATTATATTTTTAGGAACGGGTACATCTACCGGAGTACCGGAGATAGGATGCAAATGTGTCGTATGCACCTCTCCCGATGCCCGGGATAAACGGTTGCGGGCATCCCTTTATGTAGAATATCGGGGAAAACAGTTCGTAATAGATTGTGGTCCCGATTTCAGGCAACAGATGATACGTGCCGGAATCGACAAGATAGACTCGCTTTTCATCACGCACGAACACTATGACCATACCGGAGGAATGGACGATTTGCGTCCTTTCTGCCGGGAGTATCCGGTAAAAACATTTTTGGAAAAGAGAGTGGCGCAATCCATCAAGGGCCGATTCCCGTATTGCTTTAATGAAATCAAATATGCCGGGGTTCCGGATATCCAGTTGTGGGAAATCAATACCTCTTCATTTATGACAGAAGGAGTGGAGATCATACCCATTCGAGTGATGCATTACCGCCTGCCCATATTGGGGTATCGGATAGGCAACATGGCGTACATCACGGATATGCTTACTATTCCGGAGTCAGAACTTCCTAAATTGGAAAATCTTGATGTGTTGATTGTAAATGCTTTACGCAGGACAAGACACATTTCGCACCAGACCCTGGACGATGCCTTGACCTTGATAGAACGATTAACTCCCAAACAGGCCTATCTGACGCACATGAGCCATCATATGGGTTTACACGCAGAGGTCTCTACCTTATTGCCCGAAAATGTAACCATGGCGTATGACGGATTAGAAGTTTATCTGCCTGATTAATTGAACAAACAGCATGATTTGGATGTTCCTTTTGTAATACATTCAGTATGACTATGCAAAGGAACAACTCAGATTTACGTCTTGAACCCGGTTTTGTCTCAGCCCCGGAAACGTTCTATATTAGAATGATGAAAGACGGTCCCTATTTGTTGTTTGGGACACCTCCGATAGATGAGAAAATAATTGTTTTTAATGACGAACAAAAATCCTGGACGTACAGACAAGGGCGGTCCTTCCCGAATAAAAAATCGCCGACGGCATTGTGCCGCTGTGGCAAATCGCAGAATAAACCATTCTGTGACGGAAGTCATAAGCATTTTCAATGGGATTCAGAAGAAACTGCTTCGCATAAGCCTCTGTTGGACGATGCACATCTCTATGATGGCTCTGCGGTGATTCTTGCCGATAACAAGACCTATTGTGCCTTTGCCCGTTTTTGCGATGCCTACGGTACAATCTGGCATTTGGTACAGACCGCCAAAACAGAGGAGGACAAGTATCTGGTCAAACACGAAGCCGAACATTGCCCGTCCGGAAGATTGGTTGTGTGGGATAAGAAAACGGGTAAGCCGTATGAGCCCGAATTAAACCCTTCCATCGGGATCATCGAAGATCCCGGATTAAAGGTACATGGACCGATCTGGGTGCGGGGAGGTATTCGCATAGAGGGCGTTGATGGTAAATGTTATGAAACCAGAAATCGGGTAACCTTGTGCCGTTGTGGGGCATCCAGTAACAAACCTTTTTGTGATGGTTCCCATGCCCATGCCGCTCCGTGGGAAGAATAATTGTATAGAAATTTTTTGTCCTTATTTTCAAAAATAATCCGTATCTTTGTAAAATACAGGGGGTGGTTCGGCGTAGTCAAATCGGAGAACTTGTTTGTCTTTGCTTTCTCTTTCCCTGTATTTATTAGATGCGCTTGGCATAGTTCATGTGGGACGGATCGATGCCCTTTGCGTTAGCTTTTGGATTAAATATGGAAGGATAAAAGAATGAAAATTGTCAAGAAAGAATTATACAATGAATTAGATAATGCTTT
>DVNA01000225.1 GCA_018714665.1 Candidatus Gallibacteroides avistercoris
GTACTACGGTATAGCCACATCTTAATCCGGTAAAGCCGGCTGTCTTGGAAAAACTCTTAAATTCAATGGCTACCTGCTTGGCTCCTTTGATCTCATAAATACTGTGAGGGACGTTGTTTTCGCGGATATAAGCTTCATATGCCGCATCAAACAAAATCAAAATATCATTTTCAAGGGCATAGTCCACCCACTTTTTCAGTTCCTGTTTTTTCAAGGCTGTCCCGGTAGGATTGTTGGGCAGGCACAAATAAATGACATCAGGACGTATGACAGGCAACTCCGGTACAAAATTATTCTCAGCATTACAAGGAATGTAAACAATATTGCTCCACGAACCGTTTTCCTGTCGTTCGCCGGCCCGACACCCCATGACATTCGTATCTACATACACCGGATATACCGGATCGGTTACTGCTATGCGGTTGTCCTTGCTCAAAATATCGCCGATATTGCCGGTATCGCTTTTGGCACCGTCGCTTACAAAGACCTCGTCCGGGTCGAGCGAGATGCCACGAGCTTCGTAATCGTGCTTGATAATTGCATCTATCAGAAAACGGTATCCTTGTTCGGGACCATACCCCCGAAATGTTTCGGCAACAGCCATTTCATCGGTAGCCTTATGCAGAGCTTCAATCGCAACCGGAGGCAGCGGCAAAGTTACATCCCCAATACCTAATCGTATGACTCTGGCCTCGGGATGTATCACCTTGAATGAATTTACCTTTTTGGCTATTTCCGAAAAAAGATAACTTTCCGATAGTTTTAAAAATTGTTCGTTAACTAATGCCATATCTTTATCGTTATTCGTTTACTACGCTTTTATATAAAAAATCGCCCTCAAAAACGGTTTCGGCAGGACCGGTCATAAAGAGATGATCGGAGATGGAATCCCATTCTATTTCAAGGTCTCCGCCCAACAGTCTCAACGTTGCTTTTCGGTCAGCAAACCCATTGGCAACAGCGGCCACCAAAGAGGCACACGCCCCCGTCCCGCAAGCCAGGGTCTCGCCTGCCCCTCGCTCCCACACTCTCATTTTCAACTCCCGTGGTGAAACAACCTGTACAAACTCGACATTGGTCCGTTCCGGAAACAAGGGATGATTTTCTATCATCGCCCCGATACGATGCAAATCATCACCCGCTATATCGGGCATAAAAATTACGGCATGAGGATTTCCCATCGACACGCAAGTAACCCGAAACTCCTCACCTCCTACTGCGATCGATTCATTAATAACGGCATCTCCTTTTATAGACACGGGTATAAGCGCGGGGCTGAACCGGGGAACCCCCATATCCACACGCACACGTACCACTTTCCCTTCTTCTACAAATAATTTCAATATTTTTACGCCCGATTTGGTTTCGAGGCTTATCTCTTTCTTGTCGGTCATTCCGTGATCATACACATATTTTCCGACGCAACGCGATGCATTACCACACATCTGGGCTTCCGAACCATCGGCATTGAACATTCTCATCCTGAAATCACACCTATCGGAAGGCATTATGAGAACCAATCCGTCTGAACCAACACCGAAATGGCGATCGCTGATTTTTTTCGACAAAGTATGCGGATCGTCTATTTTCTCTTCAAAACAATTGATGTAAACATAATCGTTTCCGGCTCCTTGCATCTTCGTAAATCTCATAATAAATTTCTTTTTGCTATCACAACAGTAAAAAAAATATCTTTTTGCTTGTTTTACGCTGCAAATATAACCATAATGATAAATACTTGTCAACATAACGCATATCTTTTTATATATTTAAATACTCACACTTTCAAATTAACAGATATTTACCATACAACCCATCTTTTTGTTTCTACAACCATATAAATAACAACAAATATGTATCGTTTGTTATTTTATTCAAACATTGTGTTTTCTGTTTTATGATTTTCCCAGAGATTTCATTATCTTTGCATGGTTTTTCAATAGGAAACCGGTTTGCAGGTATCTATATACAATGTATAAAAGTACCGAACAACACTAAGAGTAGTGTAAATTACAATTTGAATTATATATGCAAAAAGACAAACCTGTTTCATTGATTCTCGACAATGGAACCGTATTTCACGGAAAATCATTCGGTTTCGAGAAGCCTGCATCGGGAGAGGTGGTTTTCAGTACAGCCATGGTAGGTTATCCCGAAAGCCTCACAGACCCCTCCTATTCAGGCCAGTTACTCACCATTACCTATCCCCTAGTTGGAAATTACGGCGTTCCAGACGCCTCATCGTTCAACAATCTTTCTACTTTTTACGAATCGGAGAAAATTCATGCAGAGGCCATTATCGTTTCAGACTATTCATTTGAATACAGCCATTGGAATGCGGTAAAGAGCTTGTCCGAGTGGCTCCAAGAAGAGCAGGTAGCCGGCGTATATGGAATCGACACGCGCGAATTGACCAAACAGTTGCGAGAAAACGGTTCGATGAAAGGAAAATTAATCCTTGAAAACGGTGAAGATATCGATTTTATCGATCCCAACCTGATCAATCAAGTGGCTAAGGTATCTTGTAAAGAGGTCATACGATACGGAACCGGTAAGAAAAAAATCGTTTTGGTTGATTGCGGCGTAAAACACAACATTCTCCGATGCCTCTTAAAACGGGACGTTACCGTCATACGCGTTCCGTGGGACTACGATTTTAACCAGCTCGATTTCGACGGCTTGTTCATCTCGAACGGACCGGGCGACCCTGATATGTGCCAGACTACTGTAAACAACATCCAAAAAGCCATGCAAGGAGACTTCCCCATATTCGGTATTTGCATGGGAAACCAGTTATTAGCAAAAGCCGGCGGCGCACAGACCTACAAACTTAAATACGGCCACCGCAGCCATAACCAGCCCGTACGCATGGTGGGAACGAACCGTTGTTTCATCACCTCCCAAAATCACGGCTTCGCCGTCGATAACAACACCCTGTCCGAGGAATGGGAGCCGCTCTTCATCAACATGAACGACGGCACGAACGAAGGGATACGGCACAAAACCAAGCCCTACTTCTCGGCACAATTCCATCCGGAAGCATCCAGCGGCCCTACCGATACGGAATTTCTGTTCGACGAATTTGTAAACATGATATAATTGGCGTACGTTTCAAAACAAAACAACACAATGAATCGAAATACATCTATCAAAAAAGTTTTAGTTTTAGGATCGGGAGCTCTCAAAATCGGAGAAGCCGGCGAATTCGACTACTCCGGATCGCAGGCTCTCAAAGCACTGCGCGAAGAGGGCATCTACACCATACTGATCAATCCGAACATCGCTACGGTACAAACCTCCGAAGGCATCGCCGACAAAATATACTTTTTACCCGTAACCCCTTATTTCGTAGAAAAAGTAATCCGGAAAGAGTCGCCCGACGGCATTTTGCTCGCTTTCGGAGGACAGACAGCCTTAAACTGCGGGGTGAAACTCTACCAGTCGGGGGTACTCGAAAAGTACCACGTTCAGGTGCTGGGAACTCCCGTTCAGGCCATTATCGATACCGAAGACCGCGAACTCTTCGTAAAAAAACTCGACCAGATAAACGTCAAAACCATCAAAAGCGTTGCCGTAGAGAACATAGAAGATGCACGAAAAGCGGCCGCACAACTGGGCTATCCGGTCATCATCCGGGCCGCATACGCTCTGGGCGGACTGGGTAGCGGCTTCTGCGACGACGAGCAACAGTTGAACGTGGTGGCCGAAAAAGCGCTATCGTTCTCCCCTCAGCTACTCATCGAGAAATCGCTGAAAGGGTGGAAAGAGATTGAGTACGAAGTGGTACGCGACCGCTTCGACAACTGCATTACCGTTTGTAACATGGAAAATTTCGACCCGCTGGGAATCCACACGGGCGAAAGCATCGTAGTGGCTCCCTCGCAGACACTGACCAACAGCGAATACCACAAACTGCGCGAACTGGCCATCCGCATCATCCGCCACATCGGAATCGTGGGCGAATGTAACGTCCAATACGCTTTCGACCCTCAATCGGAAGATTACCGGGTGATCGAGGTAAACGCCCGGTTAAGCCGGTCGTCGGCTCTGGCCTCCAAAGCTACCGGTTACCCGTTGGCATTCGTCGCTGCCAAACTGGGATTGGGTTACGGCCTGTTCGATTTGAAAAACTCCGTTACCAAAACAACTTCGGCATTCTTTGAACCCGCCCTCGACTACATTGTATGTAAAATTCCCCGTTGGGATCTAGGAAAATTCCAGGGTGTAGATAAAGAGTTGGGATCAAGCATGAAATCGGTAGGCGAGGTGATGTCTATCGGACGTACGTTTGAAGAAGCTATCCAAAAAGGATTGCGCATGATCGGCCAAGGGATGCATGGATTCGTTGAAAACAAAGATCTTGTCATCCCCGATATAGATAGAGCCCTGCGCGAACCGACCGACAAACGGATATTCGTCATCAGCAAAGCATTCCGGGCAGGATACACCATAGACCAGATACACGATTTGACCAAGATAGACCGGTGGTTCTTACAAAAACTGCATAACATTATCCAAACGGCCGAAGAGTTGGAACAACTGCCCGTACCACAAGGAGACAACTGTTTCCCCGATGATAAGATCGAGCTGTTGCGCAAAGCCAAAATGCAGGGATTTTCAGATTTCCAAATCGCCCGCGCTCTTTGGAAAGGGGGCATCGAAGACAAGAAGATTCTGCAAGTGCGCAACTTCCGCAAACAAAGAGGCATCGTTCCGGTTGTCAAACAAATAGATACACTGGCCGCCGAATATCCCGCCCAAACCAATTATCTTTATTTGACCTATAACGGAACGGGCAACGATGTAAAATACGTAGGCGACCGACGTTCCGTAGTTGTTCTGGGTTCGGGAGCTTATCGCATAGGGAGTTCGGTAGAGTTCGACTGGTGTAGTGTAAACGCCTTGAATACCATCCGAAAAGAGGGATGGCGGTCGGTTATGATCAACTACAATCCAGAAACCGTATCGACCGACTACGATATGTGCGACCGGCTCTATTTCGACGAATTGACCTTCGAGCGGGTTATGGACATTCTGGAAATGGAAAACCCGTACGGCGTTATCCTCTCGGTAGGAGGGCAAATACCCAACAACCTGGCCATGCGGCTGGATCAGCAGCAAGTCAACATATTAGGGACATCTGCCCAAAGCATCGACAACGCCGAGGACCGGCATAAATTCTCCTCCATGCTCGACCGACTCGGGGTAGATCAACCGCGGTGGAGAGAACTGACCTCGATGGACGACATATACGATTTCGTGGACGAAGTCGGGTTCCCCGTACTGGTACGCCCCTCATACGTCCTTTCGGGGGCAGCCATGAACGTATGTTCCAACAAGGACGAGTTGGAACAATTCCTGCAACTGGCGGCCAACGTATCCAAGAGCCATCCGGTAGTAGTCAGTGCATTTATCGAACACGCCAAAGAGATCGAAATGGATGCGGTTGCCAAGAATGGTGAAATCATTATATACGCCATCTCCGAACACATCGAATTTGCCGGGGTACACTCCGGAGATGCCACCATACAATTCCCGCCGCAAAAGCTGTATGTCGAAACCGTCCGCCGGATCAAGAAAATAACCTCGAAAATTGCCAAAGAGTTGAACATCTCCGGACCGTTCAACATCCAGTTCCTGGCCAAGAACAACGACATAAAAGTAATTGAATGTAACCTCCGGGCATCGCGCAGCTTCCCGTTCGTATCGAAAGTATTGAAAATAAATTTCATCGAACTGGCCACACGAATCATGATGGGACTACCGGTAGAGAAACCGGGGAAAAACGAGTTCGACCTCGACTACGTCGGTATCAAGGCCTCCCAATTCTCCTTTTCCAGGCTTCAAAAGGCCGACCCCGTACTGGGAGTGGATATGTCCTCCACCGGAGAGGTTGGCTGTTTAGGGGACGATACATCCGAGGCGATACTGACCTCCATGATGTCGGTAGGATACACCATCCCTCAAAAAAACATTCTGCTTTCGACCGGATCAGCCAAACAAAAAGTAGATATGCTCGATGCTGCCCACCTGTTGCATGAAAAAGGATACCACTTGTACGCTACCGGAGGAACACACAAATTCCTAAGCGAAAACGGAATTCCCTCTACCCTCGTATATTGGCCCAGCGAAAAGGGTACGCCGCAAGCGCTGGACATGTTGCGCAACAAAGAGTTGGATTTTGTGGTCAATATCCCCCGAGATTTAACTCCGAGAGAACTGGACAACGGCTATAAGATACGCCGGGCGGCCATAGACTTCAACGTACCGCTGATTACCAACGCCCGCTTGGCATCGGCCTTTATCGGAGCATTCTGCAACATGAACATAGAGGATATACAAATAAAGAGTTGGGATGAATATAAATAATGGATAAAACATCTCCGACTGGGGCCTTTATCGAAGATCTTCCCCAGAAGTTATTCTGTAAAGGCCTATTATATCAATGAGAAGAGATTCCCGCAAGGACCCGCCTCATTACCGTACGTCGTGTAAAGAGTCGGGTTTTTGATATAATAATATATAACAAATCGATT
>DVNA01000226.1 GCA_018714665.1 Candidatus Gallibacteroides avistercoris
GAAAAATCAAGGAGCGATATGCGTTATCGGAGTAAGTTGGATTGGAGACAAAAGCGATTCAACCAATCTTACATTTCTCGATAATGTCAGAGTAATGAGTGTCAGTACAGAAGATACGGCCACTCCGGAAAACAGTTACAAACCGTATCAAGCCTATATACAACTACAAAAATACCCGTTAAAAAGAAATATTTATATTCTGTTGAATAATACACATAACGGACTTGCTGTTGGATTCTCTACATTTATGGCTTCGGACAAAGGGCAACGTATCATATTGAAAGCAGGGATACTTCCTGCCACACAACCAGTCCGAGCAGTCAAAATAAAACGATAACAACTAAATTTTATTGCATATGAAAACAACATTGAAACTTGGCTCTTTGCTGTTGTTGTTAGGCGGAAGCGTAGTAACCGCTTTTGGAGCCGATAATACCACAGCCATTGAGTATTTTAAATTTTTACAATTCGGCCCGGCAAAAGAAATATTGCTGCAAAATCAAAACGACGCAGAAGCTTGTTTTTATTTAGGCGAAATCTATCACCTCGAAAACAAAGATGACTCTGCGGCCCTCTTTTATAAGAAAGGTCTCTCTATCAATGCTGAAGATCCCTATAATGCGATCGGAGAAGCAAAACTGGAACTAAAACAAAACCAGAAAGAAGCTTCTAAAAAGATTGAGAAGATAGCCAAAAGCCATAAAAAAGATATTGGCGTACAACTGGCAGCAGCCCGTGCGTTTCAATCAGCAGGATTAGAATACGACGATTTCTTGAAAAATGCCCGTAAAGCCAATAATCAAGATCCGAACATTCTTATTTTTGAAGGAGATATGCTTTTAGCAGCCGATCAAGTTGGTGAAGCTTGTGCAAAATACGAAATGGCTGCCAATGCAGACGAATCTTGTACAGAAGCATACGTAAAATATGCTAAAATCTATGCAAATGTCAATCCGGATCTATCTATCCAAATGTTGGATAAACTTTTATCTAAGAACCCCAGTTCGTTAGTTGCACAACAAACAATTGCAGAGCTATATTATGACAACGGCCGCTATAAAAAAGCAGCTGAAGTTTACGGTAATTTTATCAAAGCAGGACATCCGACAGAACGAGACATCAACCGTTACGGGGGAATATTATTCCAGAGTGAAGAGTACGAAAAAGTACTCGAATTAGCTAGAGTTGAATTAGAAAAGAATCCTAACAACATGGTTATGAGGAGGTTAGCTATGTATTCCCTTTATGAACTGAAGAAATACGATGATGGTATCAAACACGGGGATCACCTCATGAAGAACAATAAAAACTTTATTCCCCGGGACCACATCTATTACGGACGATTACTGAATAAAATCAAACGGAATCAAGAAGCCATAGCTCAATTCAAAGAAGCATTGGAACTTGAACCGGATAACCTGGAAATATACAAAGAGTTAGCACAAGCCCTCGAATCGAACGGCCAATACGACGAAGCTATACAAACGTTTAACTCGTACATTGAAAAAGCAGGTACAGACAATGTAAAAATAGCCGATTACCTGCAATTGGGACAACTCTACTATTCAGCAGCCAGCACCCTTGACTCTACTCAGTTGGACAAAAGAACAGAATGGTTCAACGCCGCAGACAAAGCCTTTGCTACCGTTGCAGAAAAAGCTCCGAATAATTATATCGGATACTATTGGAGAGCCAATACAAATGCTATGATGGATGACTCAGACCTTTCGCAAGGATTGGCCCTTCCCTATTACCAAAAAGTAATAGAACTGCTCGAAGCAGACAAAAAGAATCCCAAAAGACTTATCGATGCATATAACTATTGTGGTTCTTACTATTACCTGAGAAGAGATCTTCCCACTTCTATACAATATTGGGAAAAAATTCTCCAAGTAGACCCGAACCATCCCAATGCAAAGAAGTTTATTGAGGGTATCAACAAAGAAATCAAAGAGGGTATTAAATAACAACTTCTATTTTCTAAAAAATAACGCCAAAATAATAAAATTCTGGCGTTATTTTTTTACCCAAAATCAATCTAAATATATAAATAAAAGATAGGTAAAAAAAGGATAAATAAAACGAATAAAAGAAGGACGATTTAATGAAAAGTATCAAGATATTTTATACCTTTGCTGAGTAAAAATTTTTCTGGGTAATGAGTCAAACCTTGATATATATTTTTGTATCTACCTTAATTATCACAATCCTGTATCAAATAGGTATTGTTCAATTTTTTACACACTATTATATCGTATCGACCAGTACTCGAAAACGATGTCAAATTGACACAAGAAAAATCGCCACAAGACTTTTTATCAAGCCGTTACAACATTACAAATCCATTCTGGACCTTTTTCCTTTATCAAAAAACACCGGACTCTTTTCAGAATCGACCAATAATGCCATAAAATCGAATTCATCTCTTGCAAAAAAAAGATTAACGACACATAACTCCTTTATAGATTCTCTAATACGACCATTAAGAATGGAACAATCATAAACAATCATTTTGATTATCTCGTCCCAATTTTTCAGGGAAAAATTAAGGAAATTGTGTATTATAATATATCGAAAACGAAAGTATATAACATTAATTATTCATATGAATTCTGCTTTATTAGTTGTCGTTTTTATCGTCGCCATTACGTTGGTGGCCGCAGCTCTATTTTTAGCGGGGATCATGTCTCCCCGGTCTTTTAATCCGCAAAAAGGAGAACCATACGAATGTGGTATTCCCACACACGGAGCATCCTGGATGCAATTTAAAGTAGGCTATTATCTGTTTGCCATCCTTTTTCTCATGTTTGACGTAGAAGCTGTCTTCCTGTTCCCATGGGCAGTCATCGTCAGAGATTTAGGAATTGCCGGATTAATGAACGTTTTGTTTTTCTTGCTGATTCTGATTCTGGGATTGGCTTATGCATGGAAGAAAGGAGCATTGGAATGGAAATAAAGATTAAATCAATGAAGGAGGAAGACTTCAATGAGAATGAGTATATTGAACAATTACGCGCAGCAGGTACCAACGTTGTGGTGGGTAAATTGGACGACCTTATCAATTGGGGACGTTCCAACTCTCTGTGGCCGCTTACTTTCGCAACCAGCTGTTGCGGAATCGAATTTATGTCGGCAGGAGCCGCACGGTTCGACATGGCCCGTTTCGGGTTTGAAGTAGCTCGTGCCAGCCCGCGTCAAGCAGACGTTATTGTAGTTGCCGGAACAATTGTTCATAAAATGGCTCCTGTTCTTAAACGACTTTACGACCAAATGGCCGAACCAAAATATGTAGTGGCAATGGGCGGTTGTGCCATTTCAGGAGGACCTTTCAGAAACTCTTACCATGTATTGAAAGGGGTAGAAGAGATCATTCCCGTTGATGTATATGTCCCCGGATGTCCACCGAAACCGGAAGCATTCTTTTACGGAATGATGCAACTTCAACGCAAGATCAAGGCAGAACGCTATTTTGGAGTTGTAAATAGAAAAGAAGCCAAACCGACAAACATACAGACAGAAGAAAAATAACCAAACATATCGAATTCGATTCAATGGGAAATATACAAGAGAAAATCGGCAGTTTTTTGCCAGAAGCCGTTTTTGAAGAAGGACAACACACAACCGTTTCCGTACCGGCAGACAAAGTACACCAGCTGGCCCTTTTCTTGCGGGACGACGCAGATTTGCGGTTTGACTATTTAGCAAATCTGACCGGGATGGACTGGGGAGACCGTTTAGGGGTTATTTATCATCTGAACTCAACCATGTTCAATCATTGGGTTGTGGTAAAGACATCTACAACAGACAGAGAAAATCCCCTATTATATAGTGTTGGCGATGTATGGGCTACCGCGATTATCAACGAACGGGAGGTTCATGACTTTTACGGAATCCGGTTTATTAACAATCCGGATATGCGTCATATCTTTTTACGGAACGACTGGAAAGGATTTCCGTTCCGTAAAGATTACGATACCAACCCCGAACTTAATCCCATACCTCTAAAAAGCGATGAATATTTAGACATCGCCCCTTGTATAAAAGAGAACGAAGAGGGTAAAATAGAGGAATCGACCAATACCATTTTTGACAAGGACGACTATGTAATCAACATAGGCCCGCAGCATCCAGCTACTCATGGGGTTCTTCATTTTAGGGTGGCTCTTGACGGAGAAATCATAAAAAAAGTGGATCCCAACTGCGGATACATTCATCGGGGAATTGAAAAAATGTGCGAAAGCCTGACATACCCTCAGACGCTGCACCTGACAGACCGGCTCGATTATCTGTCAGCCCACAATAATCGACATGCGCTATGCCTTTGTATAGAAGATGCTTTACAGGTAGAGGTTCCCGAACGGGCCAAATACATACGGACCATGATGGACGAACTGATGCGTATATCTTCGCACCTGTTGTTCTGGGCTACTTGTTGTATGGACCTGGGTGCATTGACGGCATTCTTCTACGGATTCCGCGATCGTGAAAAGATCCTGGATATATTTGAGGAGACCTGCGGTGCACGCATGACAATGAATTACAACACGATAGGCGGAGTTATGGCAGACATCCACCCCAATTTTCAGAAACGAGTAAAAGAGTTGATCGCCTACCTGCCCAAAGCGTTGAAAGAGTACCATACCGTATTTACCGGAAACATCATCGCACAACAGCGAATGAAAGGCATCGGTTACCTGACCAAAGAAGACGCCATCTCCTACTCCGTAACCGGTCCCTCTGGCCGAGGATCGGGATGGGCTTGTGATGTACGCAAACGTACACCTTACGGAGTATATGACAAGGTCGATTTCAAAGAAATTACCCGTACAGAAGGAGATGCTTTTGCCCGTTATATGGTTCGTATGGATGAAATCATGGAATCGGTACACATCCTTGAACAATTGGTTGACAACATCCCCGAAGGAGACTACGCGGTAAAAATGAAACCGATTATCAAACTGCCCGAAGGTACCTATTTCAGACAAGTGGAAGCCAGCCGTGGTGCATTCGGCGTTCTGATTGAAAGCAAAGGTGAAAAATATCCATACCGGGTAAAATTCTCTTCTCCTGGCCTGGCATTAGTCAATGTGGTAGATTTGTTGGCAAGAAAAAACAAAATAGCCGACCTTATCTCCATTGGAGCTTCACTCGACTACGTTGTGCCCGATATAGATCGCTAATTCTGAAAACTAAATACGATAAGATAATTAAAAGATACATCACATGTTCGATTTTTCAGTAGTAACACATTGGATTGATAACTTATTGCTATCGATAATGCCCCGCTCCTGGGCTCTCTTTATAGAATTTATTCTTATTGGAGTGGCCTTGTTGTTGGCATACGCCGTCATCGCACTGGTATTAATATACGTAGAACGAAAAGTTTGTGCATTCTTTCAATGTCGGTTGGGTCCGAACCGTGTCGGCCCTTATGGAACAATACAAAGTATTGCCGATATGTTTAAAATGTTGATTAAAGAATTAATCAGCATCAACCATGTAGACAAGTTTCTTTTTAGATTGGCTCCCTACATCGTAATCATGGCCTCGATGCTCTCCTTTGCGTGTCTACCCTTTGCCAAAGGTCTACATGTGCTGGATTTCAACATCGGGATTTTCTTCTTGTTGGCCGTATCATCGATAGGGGTTCTGGGTATCCTGCTGGCAGGATGGTCGAGCAATAACAAATATTCATTAATCGGAGCCATGCGAAGCGGAGCACAAATGATCAGCTACGAATTGTCTATCGGATTGTCCATTATGACCGTTGTGGTATTTGCCGGTACCATGCAAATTTCTCAAATCGTGGAAGCACAACGAGACGGATGGTTTCTTTTTACCGGACATATCCCCGCGTTTATTGCCATGATTATTTACTTGGTTGCCGGGACGGCTGAAACCAACCGTGGTCCGTTTGACCTGCCCGAGGCAGAATCAGAGCTGACAGCCGGTTATCACACCGAATTTTCAGGGATGCAATTCGGATTTTTCTACTTGGCAGAATACCTGAATCTATTTATCGTTTCGTCAGTAGCCGCAGTCCTTTTCTTAGGTGGATGGATGCCTTTCCACATCGCCGGATGGGACTCGTTCAACCAAATAATGGATTACATTCCTTCTATCATCTGGTTTATTGGCAAAGTGGGTATCATGATGTTTATTATCATGTGGTTTAAATGGACCTTCCCTCGCCTGCGAATCGACCAATTATTAAAATTGGAATGGAAGTATCTATTACCGCTCAATTTAGTAAATTTGCTTATTATGGTGTTAATCGTAATATTCGGTTTACATTTTTAATTTCGGCTTAATTTTGCCATATTTGCAGATAAAGTAAACAGTTTTAAAAGAACAGTATTATGCAAGAAAAGATCGGTTACATAACACAGGTCATCGGCCCTGTAATAGACGTTGCTTTTGAAGGTGCGGAAGATGAATTGCCCCCTATTTACGAGGCACTAAAAATTGAACGTGAAAACGGAACAGACTTGATTCTGGAAGTCGAACAACATATCGGCGAGAATACCGTCAGATGCGTAGCGATGGATACTACCGACGGTCTGCAACGCAACATGAAAGTAATCGACTTGGGCCGATCGTTGGCAATGCCTACCGGGAGTCAGGTGAAAGGCCGGTTAATGAATGTGGTAGGTGAAACGATCGACCATCTGCCTAAACTGAATTACGACAAACTGCAATCCATACACAAGGAATCGCCGCTGTTTGAAGAGCTCTCCATCTCGGAAGAGATCCTATATACCGGTATTAAAGTAATCGACCTGCTCGAACCCTATTCAAAGGGAGGTAAAATCGGGTTGTTCGGAGGTGCCGGTGTGGGCAAGACCGTGTTGATTATGGAATTGATCAACAACATAGCCAAAGGACACAACGGTTTTTCTGTCTTTGCCGGTGTGGGAGAACGTACCCGCGAAGGGAATGACCTGCTCCGCGAAATGATTGAATCCAACGTCATTACATACGGCGACGAATTCAAGGCTGCCATGGAAGAAGGGAAATGGGATTTAAGCAAGGTGGATATGGAAAAGCTGAGCAAATCCCAGGCAACGCTGGTATTCGGTCAAATGAACGAACCGCCGGGAGCTCGTTTGCGGGTAGCCCTTTCGGGACTTACCGTTGCCGAACAGTTCCGCGACTCAAACGAAGGGGGAAAAGAGATATTGCTTTTTATCGACAACATATTCCGTTTTACCCAAGCCGGATCTGAGGTATCGGCCTTGTTGGGGCGTATGCCCTCGGCCGTAGGTTACCAACCGACATTGGCCTCGGAAATGGGAAAACTGCAAGAACGTATTACCTCTACCAAACAGGGGTCTATTACCTCTGTACAGGCTATCTACGTACCGGCTGACGACTTGACGGACCCGGCTCCCGCCACAACATTCAGTTTCTTGGATGCTACAACGGTGCTCAGCCGTAAAATTTCAGAGTTGGGAATCTATCCGGCCGTTGATCCGCTGGAATCTACCTCGCGTATCCTCGACCCGCTCATCATCGGCGAAGAACATTACCAAACCGCACAACGCGTAAAAGAGTTGCTGCAACACTACAACTCCTTGCAAGACATCATCG
>DVNA01000227.1 GCA_018714665.1 Candidatus Gallibacteroides avistercoris
TACTTCTCCCATGAATGTTTTAGCCGGTTTGAATGCCGGAATATTGTGTTCCGGTATAATAATCGTTGTATTTTTAGAGATATTCCGGGCAGTTTTTTGAGCTCTTTTCTTTACAATAAAGCTACCGAATCCTCTTAAATATACGTTTTCGCCCTTCGCCAGCGAGCCTTTTACAGTATCCATAAACTGTTCTACGGTTGCCAAAACCAGAGATTTTTCGATTCCCGTATTTTTTGAGATTTCGTTTACAATATCCGCTTTCGTCATTACTTTAAAATTTTAATTATATGTTATAAGTTTATTTTTTCGGCTCGCAAATATATCGCTTTTTATTACGAAAAAAAACGTTTTTACGTCTTTTTGAAAAATTTTTTGGCCCTGATTATAAAAGCACTGCAAATATCGCTATATTTTTTGGGTTAGCAATAGTTTCGTCTTTTATTTTTTGTTTTTATAACTACTTTAACGACTTTATTTTCTCCGGCATCCGTCAAAAAGACACCGAGATGAAACGTATCTGAACAAAGACAGCTTCCTGTCATGACCGGTTTATTACCAAATCTATTGGGAGCTGTCTTTCTATACCTGAAATCAAAAAGTTATACTTGCATGGCTGCGGCTATCTCTCGGGCCAAACTTTCTCCTTTGATAGCCGTTACAAGAGACAAGGCAAAACGTATGGCTGCGGCCGGTCCGTTTGCCGTGACGGTATTGCCATCCACCTCTACGGGAGCAGCGGTAAAATCGGCACCCAGCAACATTGATTCAAAACCGGGATAGCAGGTAGCCTTTTTCCCTTTCAACAAACCTAACCGTCCCAGAACGGAGGGAGCGGCACAAATAGCAGCTACACGGCCCCCTCTCCCGACATGGGCAAGCAACCAGTCGTTCAACTTTTTATTTTCGTCTAAATGTTTAGTGCCCGGCATTCCTCCCGGCAAGATCAAAAAATCGAAATCATCTGCCGTAACGGTTTCAAAAGTAGTATCGGCTTCTACCACAACTCCATGTGCTCCTTTCACTTGCAGGCTGGGCGTTATGGAAACCGTCTTGACCGGAATTTCAGCCCTGCGCAATACATCTATGACCGTAATGGCTTCTATCTCTTCAAAACCTTCGGCTAAAAACAATGCTGATTCTTTCATATATTGAACGGATTTAGCGGGATTTATAATCGGTTGTTATTTCAACGTTCCTTGTTCGGCTTGTTGTATCATGCTTTCATTTGCCGTGATATAGACCTCTACACGGCGGTTCAATGCCCGACCTTCGGCTGTACTGTTGTCTGCTACCGGCACATCGTAGGCCAGTCCCTCGGTTGTCATTCTATCGCGACTGATGGAGTTACCCACCAGAAAGTTGGCAACTGACATGGCTCTCTCTTTGGAGAGTTTTTCATTTACGGCACGCGAACCGGTATTGTCAGTATGTCCGTAAATAGTTATGTCGGTATCGGGATTGTCGCGCAACGATACGGCAAACTGTTTCAGCGACTCGCGTGCAGACGCACTCAGTTCGGAACTGTTCGTGGCAAACAGGATACCGCTGGGAAGAGTTACTTTGAGGGCTTGCAAATCGTTGGCATCGGTTACGGTTTCGACCTCGACATTTTCTATTTTTTCGAGTTCAGCCTTTTGCTTATCCATTTTCTTGCCAATCAACGCTCCGGCACTGGCACCCACGGTAGCACCCACGGCAGCTCCGATGGCAGCACCCTTACCTCCTCCGGCCAACGCACCAATACCGGCGCCCAAGGCAGCACCACCGCCTCCTCCGATAGCTGCTCCTTTGCCCATATTGGACCATGAGCTACAACCGGTAGAAAATACAACCGCTAATGACAGGAATACGGCTCCTGCTAATTTTGTCGTTTTCATCGTTCTGTATTTTTTAGATTAATGTTGGATTATTTTCTGCTTTTTGCTTTCAAAAAAAACAATAATCCGGATGTAAATATAATTGATTTTTTTTTCAATCAAAAATTTTAGATTGTTTATTCTCGCCTGAGCAAGATTTGTAAAGACTTTTTCCCGGCAAAAACAACATTCAGAAGATTAGGGGAATTGGTTGTCAATAATCGAACTCCAATTCAAAATCATCCACCAGCAGAGTAGCTCCGGCGCCACCCGTAAAAAAGTCGCCATACTTACTTGCAGAGGCTACCACGACGATATAGGTTGGTTTGCGGTTCGTAGCCCGGTAATCGAGCAGCAACTCCAACTCCTGATAGCCGGAGGTACTTTCTCCTGAATAGAACTCGGCGTAGGCGATGATATGCGGATCGTTCTTGTCAAAGAGTTTCCGGTTCGAAGGCCGGGTACGTATCTCTACCGGTTCGTCCCAGTCTCCCAATGCGATGTATATCGAACAGGTATCGGGCTGTCCTTTCAAATGAACGTACTCGGAGGAGGTATTGTCGATGGGTGCCGTAGTATATTTGTAATGACATTTTAACTTGGTTGGATACGAACTGTACGGTTTCCCGAAATGCAAGATACCGTTGGTTCCATCCACCTCCACAAAATCGCCCACAAACAGGTTTCCGGCTGCAAATTTCCCGATACCGGCTATCCCGACAAATCTGGACTCCAAGCGTCCGGCTTGTCCGGCTTGTCCGTTCCAGGTCTCATCCGTAGGCAACGTGTTGCTTTCGCCCAACGTCGAAGAGCCTTCATTTCCGGAATCCCAGAACGGAGTTCCGCCTTCGGCCCACGGATTCCAGACTTTTCCGGCTTTATGCCAACTGTCCAGGGTTCCGTTTTCCAACGGGACGGCTTTTTGTGTCGCGAACGAAACTTCCTGTCCATACACGCCGTCCGAATAGGCTCGGAACAGGTACTCGGTTTCCTCCTCCAATTCGGTCAACCGGGCAGAGAAACTACCGCCGTCGTGCTGTACCATGGATGGGGCTACCTGCGTCCAGACCTGCTCATCGGCTTTCCGGTATTCAAATCCGTTTTCAGCGCCATCTTTACCGGCACCGTTAAGCCAGGCCACATTCACCCAGGCATCCACCGCTCCGGTTGAGACGTCGCTTTCGGTATTGAACACATACAGCTCCCACTCTTCCATTACATCCCGGTAGGTTACGATGACCGTTTTATGAAGGGTAAAATCCTGCAACAGAGAGATGTCGGGCGAAACAATCGACCCGGTTGGCCCCAGCACAAGTTCTTGAACGGTTATATGCTCCAAATCGGTATCTTTGCTTACATAAGCTACTACGCGCCGGTTCTTCTCATCGATGATGGATTCGCCCACCTGGTTCTCCACGACAAATTTCCGAACAATGTTTTGTTGCGGAATCAACAGCCAGACATAATCCTGATAGAGCGACAGGGTTACACTGCGGTTATATGAAAAATCTATCGGCTGGGAAAAATCAATCGACGCCGAGGCATTCTCGGTCAGTTCTATATTTTTTATTTTAACCGACTTCAAGTCAACCGTATCTGCCAACTCAAAGGTTACCGTACGGTCCTCGTTGTTAATGATTGCACCTCCCACCTGCCCTTCGGCCTCGAAAGCCAAAATCTGCAATTTCACAATGGGATAGGGAATATCATTACTCAGGCAAGAATAGAGCAACCCCGACAACAACAATGCAGACAGGAGTGCTTGATATATCTTACCGCTTCGTCTTTTCGTTATCCGCATTTTAGACATGGATGGTTATTCCCAGATTAATATTCAACAGATTGATCTTAAAGTTGGCTCCGCTCTTACGCCACGATCCGGTCTCCTGCCCGTTGGTCTTTTGCGACTCTTTCCGGAACTTTACCCCGAGCACACCAAAAGAGACCTCGGTACTGACGTTATTCATAATAAACACCGCCATACCGGGACTGAACCCGAGTTGTACCTCACTGATGTGGGTACGCGTATCGCGCAATTCCTGGTTGAGGACTCGCGAAAAACGGGAATTTCCCATTTTGACCGACAACGACGTTTCACTAAAAAATCCCAACCGTTTACCGGCATCCAACCCTACATACGACCGATGGAAGAAGGTGCCGACCAGCAGGTCGCTGTTCAGGCCTATATCTTTCAACGACAAGTCTATATCGTCGATGTCTATGCTCACATTGTTCAAATCCACCTGAGTACGTTCGTAGCCCACCTTTACGCCGATGGCGATGTTATCGCGGATAAAATAACCCCAAAAAGGATTGATCTTAACCGTATGGCCCGCGCAGTCGAAATCTTTCAGGAGCAACAACAGGCTGCTCTCCTTACTATCGAAATCAAGATACGAAAAAGTTACCCCGAACAACATCTGTCCTTTGGGGGCAAAACGGTAATTGGTAATCCCCCGGTCAAAACGCCCGACGGCCGGAGTTCGGATCAACGAATCTTTTTCAAACTCAAAACTCGACACCTTGACCTAATCGGGTTGAACAAATATCTGTTTCAACCGCTTCTGGGAAGAGACCGTCAAAAACGGCATCCACGCCAAAACGAGCAAAATCCATATATGTTTTCTGTGTACTGCCAATCCGATCATGTTTTAAACATAAAATGCGAGACCCAATCCAATGGAAAAGATGTTGATTTTAAAATTCGCCCGGCTCGACGATCTTTCGCCTACCTGTACCTGATCGGTAATTTGGTGTACTTTTGAATAACTGAACCCCAAGACACCGATACTCAGCTCTACGGCCGTATAGTTGTTGATAAATGCCACAAAACCAGGAGAAACTCCGATTTTCATCTCCGTTGTTTTTTCAAATGTCCCGGTCAGGCTCTCGCCCGTACCGCTCACCAGCTTCGACTGGCTACCGCCTACTATCAGCTGCGTCTCGTTAAACAGCCCGAAACGGCGGCTGTTACCCAAGTTGATATAGTTACGCAAAACAGCCATCCCCGAATAGGAGTGGGTTAATTGATAGAAATCTGTCACGGAAAAATCGGTATCGTCGTTGATAATTACATCAACGTTGTTCAAGCGATTCAACGAACGTTGGTATTCAAAACGTCCTCCCGCCGCCATATTGTCCTTAAAAGCATAACACAACACCGGGCTGACCTTAAAAGAATATCCTTTCCCCGAGAAGTTCTCTACAACCAGGAACTGGTAATTTTTTCCACTGTATTCCGAATAGGAGATGGTATTACCCAGAATCCACTGGCCTTTGGGCACGAACGTGCGCTGCTCTATTTTTCGCACAAACTGTGCCTCTACACAGAAAGTGCACAGGGCCATCGTCGCTATCGCCGTTAAGATATTCCGTGTCAGTTTATTCATAAATCAACTCCATATCATCGAGATACAACACGCTCGAAGTACTTCCGACAAAGTAATCTCCGTAAATACTTGCCGATGCTGTTATCACCAGATAGGTCGGGATTCTGTCGTACGAACGGTAATCGAGTTCTATGGTATATTGGGTCCATTCGCCAACGGTTTGTCCTTGCTTCAACTCGCCGAAAGCAATGATGTTCGGGTCGTTCTTGTCAAAGAGTTTCCGATCAGACGATTTGGTCCGAATCCTTACCGGTTCCGACCAATCCCCCAAGGCCACGTATATATTGGCTATATCGGGTCTGCCGCTATCCGTCTCCCGCTCGTTTTCCGGAATATCGAAAGAGTTACCCACTTTATCCACTATTCCGGAGTTGTATTTATACCAGAAGCGCAATTTGGCAGGACGGCTGGTAAACGGTCTTCCGAAATCCAATACGCCATCGGTTACGTCTGTCTCTACATAACGTCCGGCAAAAAGATTCCCGGCGGCAAATTTTCCAATTCCGAAGAGAGAGACAAACTGCGACTGCAACTTGGCAGAATATCCTTCTCCGCTATGCGTATCGGACGATTTTGTGGTTACATTTACACTCATAGTGATAGAGCCATGGTTACCGCTGTCCCAGAACATCTCCTCGCCGGATCCGTAAATCACGTCGGCACCGTCATTGGGGTCGGTAGACCAGCGATCGAAGCTGGCATTTTCCAACTGGCGGGCCTCTTCTGTGGTAAATGTCTTCACCACGGCCGAGGTAAATGTGCCGGCCACCGCCCGGTATTGATAGGTTGTATTGGGTTTCAATCCGGTGATATCGGCGGTCATTACATTCTCACTTTGGGCAGCATTGGCTGTCATCCAGTCGGAGGCTCCCGATTCACGATATTGGAACGACAATGCTTCGGAAGTAGGTTGCAGGATAGAAGCTTTCAGCCTTGCCCTGCTAGTCCAGATGGTCGCCCGATCAACATCAACAGTCATCACGATCGCATTTGAGGAGACAATAGAAAAGCGCTGTGTAAAACTCTTTCCTTGCTTATCTTGCGCCGTAATATCTATGTGATACTCTCCCTCGGTAAGATTGGCAAAGAAGGTTTCCGAAAACTCGATCTTCATCGCTGACTGATCGGCCAAGGCATCGTACGTAACACTGGTTGTGATACCAGCTGCGGCCAACGACTCTTTCTGGGGATCGGACAGCTGCATCAGATCGAGGCCTTCTGCCGGAATGGCAGCGACATTGACGGCCGAAACCGGTACATTCATCAACTGAGAGGAAGTATTTACCCAAACTACCTGCCGGTCTCCCTCTCCCACTTCCACATAAAGCGGTTTGGTGATGTCAAAGTCTTGCCCGGTGATGCTCGGACGCATATATACTACAATGTTATCTTCTTTCACCAATGCCGTCTCGTCCACTTTCAGATCCAAAACACCGCCCCCGTTGTTGAGGTATTCTCCCTCCTCAAAGCCGAACGTCAGCAAATATTTCATACCGCCGGTGGCATCGTTTATCATTCCCGTTTTAGTAAAAGGTGTTCCAGTTTTGGTTTGGGCCGTAAACGACCACCCCAATGCCGACTCTCCCTCAGGCAACATAAAGTAGGCTACATCGTCAGGATTTTCAGCCGTAAACGTCAGCCGGCCTTTGGTGGTAAACACTTCGGCTGCATAATCCGTAAAGTTGGAGACTACCGCCGGATCAAACACAACGGACACCAATGTATTGGCAATATGGCAATTAACCGTTACATTTATCGTTCCACCGCTGGGCACATCAAAACTTTCTTCTCCTTTGAAATAGGGTGTTGCATTAAATGCTGCATCCTGAGCCGTACCTACCTCTACGGTTACCCGGTAGCTGCCCGATTGAAGCCAAAGCGATCCGGGCGTTTCATTGACATATTTCCGGATCAGTCCGTCGCCGCTGTAAAGCCGTATGGTATAATCGGGCGTTTGGCCGTCGGCCTTGGTTTGCGCCAATCCACTGATCGAAACCAGATCATCGGTCTTAAACGACAACCGCACCTCTCCTTCACCACTCATCTCGTCCTGTGTACAAGCTCCCAGCAGAGCCCCCAAGCAGAACAATACAACCGATATATAGAATATACTGCTTTTCTTCATGGCCCTACTATATTGTTATGATCACTAAATTCTCTACCGTCTCTTGTCCCTCATTATCGACTACCGTCAAGACAAACGTATGGGTACCCGGACCCAATATGGCCAACAACGGGCCGAATTGGGTAATATCGAACGAAACGGAGGTTTGATTCTGTACTCCATCTTTTACCGGGAATCCCATGTTTCTCAACGATTCTTCATATTGACCGGGATTCACCAAGTCCAAATGGTCTGTCAAACCGACTCCTTCCAGCTCTTCGGGAGTCAAGGTATTCGATTGGATATCCACCATCATCGACCGAATCCCTTTGGGGGCCGATACGGCAATGGCAATGGGCACGGATTGGCCGCCTTTTGAAATGGTCAGAGGGGTTCCAATACCGTCTCCGGTAATGACCGGAGCATCGCCCGAAGGATCGGGTTCTTCCAGATCCGGATTTTCATCGGGGATAACCGGTTCGGGATCGACCGTTACGCTCTGATTTTTTTCTACCACGGTACAAGTCCCATCCAATGAAATAACAGGTGTAATCGTACCGCTTTCCTGATTTCCGTCCAGGTTGGTATCTTTGAGCGAATAGATTATCTTGCGATGCTGACCGGCCTCGACATCGGTAAAGGATTGACGCAGTACAATAGACTCTCCTGCCACCGTCCCTACAAACTCAGAGACCAGTACCGAGGGAAAATCGGTCGTGTAGAAATAGACCGCCCGGGCTTCATCTTTGGTGAAGTCGGCCGATCCGCTTCCCACCTTTACATTGACGGTAACATCGTCGCCCATGTATTTTTGCAATTCCGCATCATACTCTACCGTAACCTTGACACTGTGCAGGGTACAAATCAACTCGCCCAAATCGGTAACGGTATTCTCCTGAATATCGAATTCTGCATCCACATAGTAGTAGGGATGTTCCCACTCCATCGGCAACGGATCGTGCGAATGGGCTTCGAGCCGGTAGCGACCGGTACTCAATGTAACCACATCGGGCATATCCTTATAAGCCCACTCGTTTACCTGGGTATCCTCTCCATTAGAGGCTATTTTAAATATCCGGATAATAAAGTCATCGGTACTGACAGCCCGGGTAACACTCTTTACTTCGGTGGCCTCTTCTGCCAGGGTAACCGAGAGCGAGGACAAATTCAATTGGCCGGAAACGCCTCCGCCCACATCGCCTCTATCGCCGTAATCCAATTTCTCGCGTTCGCACGAGGAGAGAATTACCAACGATACTATCAACATACTTACTATATAGTGTATCTTTTTCATTGCTTCGTGTTTAAGGAGTTAGTAAGAGAATGTCAAGTTATCGACCATCAGCATTGCGCCGCGGGAACAGCATTCATCTTTCGAATTGTAGTGGGTGGTCTTGATACTTGACTCGTCCGCATGATTGGATGAGGAGAACATGATTCTCAAATGCGTTGCATTCAGTTCCGGATGGCTGTACTGAATCGGGAGCGTAAACTGGGTATAGTTTCCCGTGGCATCCAACTCGGCCGATGCCGTTCCGATCTCGGTATCCCCGTTCATAATCTGCACGGTTACCACACCTTTTTCTGCCGCATCCTGCGAATCATTTACATATTTATAATATCCCTGCATCTGGACCGGCCGGGAGGCAAACGCTACGCCTTCGGTATATACCTCTTGTCCGTTTGCATAACTATAAGTTCCCAAGAACAGTTTTCCGGCAGAGCGGTTGCCAATAGAGGGGACGCGTTCGCAATAGTAATTGCTGAAACTGGTATTACCTGTCTTCTGGTCTCTTCCTACATCTGCACCGGCAGCATCCCAGGCCACGTTTCTAACCACCATGGCATTGGAACCGCTCTGGGCAGAAAGCGAGGTATAGATATCGGCTGTCGAGTCGTATGCGCTTTGTCCTATACCAATCACTTTTGCTTCCGGCTGATGGGAAATCCAACTCAACGAGGTATTGAACGTAGAGGGGATACAATACCAGGAGTTCTTATTGGATGCACCGAGGTTACAGGTTTTGGCATTTACACTCGCCCAACCTTCCGGTTCGGAGACGACCATCGACAAGGTTGTTTGATACCCTGTCGACGAACTTAAAGCCGTGATTGTCCAGGTTCCTCCCTGGTTGATGGTTGTATTAATGGTTTGATTCAACTGCTCAAAATCTCCATTGGGAACGCCCAATTCCGCTTCGGTTGTAACGGAAAGGATATTGGAAAATTCGGTATTATCGGGAGAATCGGTACAGGTGGTTTTAAAACGATATTCGGTCCCGCCAGTCAAGCCGGAAACCTCGATCTTATCCGCTCCCTGTTGTGTAAAAGTCATTTTGGTATCGTCGTTGTAGAGCGTCAGATACTCCATCACCACGGCCTGTTCTTCGGGGTCTTCCGCCGTAACGGTCAGGGTAGCCGTTCGGGCCCAGACATCTCCTACACTATTCGATAACGTATAACGGGGAGTTACCGTTTCCAGGGTTACGGGATCGGAAATTTTTGTCCCGAAATATGACGCCGATATCTCGGTAGGATGGTTTTCAACCGGAAGTTCTACCGTTAAATTGTACAACTGGTCTCCTGCCTGTTCTACGTTGGTTACCGAACACGTATGCACCTGCCCGTTTTCATCTTCATAGCTGACCGATACCAACGACGGGTCTCCGTCCAGTTGAACGGGAATAACCGCCTCCGTACTGCCTATCTGAACCGGATCGGGCGTTTGCAGGGCAAACGTTCGCGGCTGGCTGGTAATAGACAACGTCACTTCATCGGTTGCCTGTCCTTGCGAATCGGTTGCTTTCAAAGAGAAGGTGTGATTGGCTTTACCCTCTACATATTCGAGTTTCGATACCAGGGTCGAGAAATCTACATAAGCCATCTTGTCTTTGTTTTCAAAGCCCTTCAACCGCAATCCCATATCAGAGAAAAGGGCCTCTTGTTCAGGAGTCAGGGCTGTCAAATCCACCTGGGCCGGCCATCCCTTTTCTTGAAGATAGGCCGATGCGGTTGTCATGGTACAAGAGGCAAATCCCGCCGGGGCGGTTATCAGCACATTGAGGTCGCCCAACGAAGCATCAAGCTCCTTAACCTCTTTTGATACGCCCGAATCAAACCCCATCAGCGTAACAAACGGCGACTGCGTACTGAACGAACCATCGGCCAGGTTAATCGTTATCGGAGTCTCCTCGGTGGTCTCATCAAAAGTAATGCTTAACTCGGCATCTCCCACTTGGCCGTCATTGACATCAAACTTTATTTTATAATGCGTACAAGCCTGCGCAATAAAAATCTCCGGAGAAAACGACATGGACGAGCCGTCGGGTTTTACCAACGACATTTGCAGGGTCAGTTGTCCCGGTTTTACATAGGCCTCGCGCGTCTCCTCTTTTGAAAATATAATCGAGTTGTTATTACTCGTTTTGAGCGTAGTGGCAAAATCGGAGAAATAGTTCTGGAACGCTTCGGTATATTCCAACGACACCTTTGCGTTGGCCAGCGTACAGGTTACGGCAATATCGGTATTCTGCCCGTCAAACACCTGAAAAGGTTCCGACCCTTCAAAATAGGGTTCGTCAAAACCCTCCTTGTCCATATCTCCATAGGTCGCCTTAAAAACAAAAGAGCCCAACGGGAAATCCATATTTGCCGGGAAATCACTGAATGAATCCCATGACCGGAACAGGCTACCATCTTCATTCAGTATGGCAACGGCAAAATCTTTCGTGTCTGGTTGAGACAGAGTTGTTGTCAAAACGGCAGGATCAGTCGCTAACGGCACA
Organism: Candidatus Gallibacteroides avistercoris; assembly: GCA_018714665.1. Classification (GTDB taxonomy): domain Bacteria; phylum Bacteroidota; class Bacteroidia; order Bacteroidales; family CHK158-818; genus Gallibacteroides; species Gallibacteroides avistercoris. Next base: position 11,135 of record DVNA01000227.1, read on the forward strand.
GAATAGTCTGCCGTCAATACCGGAGTTATTTGACCCGTTCCCGCAGTTGTATCCCTATCTTCCGCAGAACACGCAGTCAATAACATCCCACAGATTCCTATTAAAAATAACTGTTTACAATTCATTAAATATCCACGTTTTATTAAG
>DVNA01000228.1 GCA_018714665.1 Candidatus Gallibacteroides avistercoris
TTTGTCGCAAACCAAGATGGATAAAAATCGCCTGATTCACCTCCCGTAGACCCTTGTATCTGCCAACGCACATATCTCGTTTGTGGCTTTAACGTTAAAATCTTCAAATTATCTGGCTGACTTTCATTGTAATAATTACGCATATAATACTGCTCGGGGGCAACAGGTATGAATTTCTTGCTCGCATCATACTGGGCTGGAAAGCAAGTATATGATTTATCCGTAGGGGCTGAAAATACAAGCGTTTCGCCTCCGTTTACAGGAAAAAATTCTGCACAATATATGTTTATCCGCACATAACTCCAACCGGTGCCTGATGGTACCTCAATAGCTCCGGTACCTGAATTTATCCTGCCTCGTGCCCAGCGCTGTTGTAGATTGGGTAATAGGTTATCACCTCCAATGCTGGTTTCCTTTATTGCCTGGGTTATCTTATTAGGTGTCTGTACTATTTCCGTTTCAACAGCAGATACGCGGTTTCCCAAAGCATTAAAATCTGTTTGGCTTACTTTTGAATCAATGCTGGTTTGTAGCTGTGTAATTCCAGATTCATAAACCGTTACGGCGACCTTGCTATCTAATTCGGCTTGCACGTCTTCCGGCGCAGGTGTCCAGTCAGTAGCTTTTGTACCAACTTCCAATTTCATATAATCGGCAGCAAAAGATGCAGATGTGGATACGCGAACACGAAAGTGTGCATAACTTTTCTTCAAAGTTACTGGTGTATTTGCTGGAAACGTCTCAGCAGGTACTTCTCCTGTATTATACAATGTGAATCCAATAACACTATTCGATGTTACGCCGCTATATGAAAAAATAACTGTCTCGCCGGCATTTAAGGTCCTCGTTAAATTTCTATACGCGGCTGTATAACCTATCGAATGAGGATAAGGAGGATCGCTTACATCTTTTGAATCAGGTAATAAATTCCTGCCACCGATTTGTAGATTATTTATTACATCATCTGTATAAATTTTTGCGTCCTCCGGAGCTGGCGACCAATCTGTTGACTTGTTTCCCTCTTCTATCTTGAAATTAGTTATCGTGCCACTTCCTCCTATCATTTTAATAATAAGTGTGGCAACCTTTGTTGTACTTGTGTTTACAATATTTGACGGTACAACAGCCGTGCCCGTATATCTTCCACTCCCAGAAATAGGAGTGCTTGTTATTGGTAATAAAATACCTACGCTCAAAGCATAACTTGTTCCTGTATCTGTATCCAACGCCTGTTCAAACCATAATCTGCGATTTGACGAATCAGTGGTTGCGCCTGTATAACTGTAATCAAATGATATGGCAACAGTTTTACCCTTTAAGCTCAGCCACGTTTTAGACATATCATACGTTTTAGTATTTATTCGTGCCGTAAATATCTGGTCGCTTTTTAATACCAGATTTCGGCCACCTATCTCTATCTTAGAAACTTCCTCCGTTACGGATGAAGATATAAGTCCCGGTATTGCTATTATCTGAGTATTTATGTTGCCTATTTCATCTTCGATGGATTTTCCATTTGACAGCACGAAAATACCTGATAAAAAAGCATTTTGGCAATATAGGCCATAACCCGATGGCTGGTGTTCAGCAGGAAAATTTGAATCGATAATATCGCCTATATAACCCAAAACCGCTTTTGTCTTTCCAACGAAAGACGGTGAATTTACGCCATCGAGTACTGAAAAACGAGGCTTTCCATCTTCTGATGCAGATAGATATAAAACGCTTTGTCGTGCCGTATTCGTATCGTTACCTATTTGTACAATTTCATCACCCGACTCCGGAATATCAGTAGAAAAATCAGATTTTAAAAGATATATTGAGTTGCTTGAAATTTGATATACTTTTACCCAATAATACTTCAATCGGGAAGCTGAAAACACTTGACATCGGACGAAATCGCCTGCTTCAAATGTCATGTCGCCGTCTATTTCGCAAACGTAATATGCCGGGTCTCCCGTTGTTTCTGAAACCGATTTAATCGTGCCGTTGCCTTGCGTAATAGCCAAGGCGCCATTGATAGATCTAATCTTTTGTAGTATAAGTTCAAAAACGTAAAAGGCTTTGCGGGCCGTAAGGTTGTCGATTTCTAAATTCCAATCTCCATTAATTGCCTTCCACAATTTCATTCCCTCTCCTGTAAACCCAGAAATGAAATTTTCAGATGAAAGCTGGTTTTTAATGACAGTGTTAAACAATGTTGCCACATGGGTAACATCGAGATCATATATAGTTGCAAGTCTTTGAACAATTGCGTTTAATGTCGTAGTTGTTCCTCCGACAGATACGTTTCCACCTATCTGAGTATTATTTCCTACTTTCAGGTCGCCTGAAATCGTATTATTTTTTGATACAAAATCAAGACTTTCATTTCCGCCTTTTGGGTGAAATTGCCCCAATGATCGAAGAGCGGAGAAAACATTATTTTCAGTTGGGGGTGTAGTATCCCCTGTTTTAATAATATCAATATCAGATCCTCCACCACCTTCATTTTCTAATCGAGTAATTGCGGAAATAGGTAAATACCTCCATGTATCGGTAAATGGATGTTGTACGGGAATTAAAGGATCTGCCCCAACGTCTGCCAAAGGAAACTCATAAAGACGTGGGGCCAAAGAAAAAACCGTGTGATCTGGATCAATTATATCTACTACCTCAGGGGGTGATTCAAGTCTCGGAAAATTAAGATAGTTCTCTTTTTTTGAATAAGCAAAAGTAAAGCTATACGAGGAAGGTACATACTTTTCGCTGGCAATGTTTGAATTTGATACAACAATGGGTTCTATGCCTTTTTCCGTTACATGGTACCGTTGCGTTGAACGGAAAAACTCAGATACCCATCCTCTCAATATTTTTATTGGGAAATAGCCTATATTTTTTGTATATGCTCTTGAAAAATCAATATCATAATCAATAGATAAATCGTCTCCTTGCATTGACGATAACGTTTCTACCTCCGTTTCCTCCTTTTTTACGCCCGAAAAGCATATCGTATCGATCCCACCAAGTGTGTTTTCAAATAAAAATAAATCGTCATTTGCCCCATAATTAGAAAGGGCGTAACGCTGTATGAAGGAAACCTTTTCACCCGTACTATCAGATACCCATATATCAAAATATGAGGGGGTTCTACCAAATTTACCGGCTATAACTTGAAATGACACATTAAACGTGTAGATCTTATTCTCGATACAGTTATATATTGTTTTCGTTTCATTACTACCATCATGGAAATATGCTTTTACCTTTAACAAATAATTTCCCAATGAAGCGTAACGAATAAATATGGGGGCATTTACGAATGTTTTTAAAATTTGCGGTTGCCAGGTAAGGAAATTTGCCCGTAAAAAAGTATCTGCCGACACACTTCCGGAAACGCCTCCCTTTACACAATAGAACTCTCCGCTATTATCGCCACTTGCAACAAAAACTATTCGAGATATATCCGTCACACTTACGTCATCCGAATTTGGTGCCGGTACCGTCAAAAGTGTCGGAATAATATCGCTTAGTTTTACTGTT
>DVNA01000229.1 GCA_018714665.1 Candidatus Gallibacteroides avistercoris
CTTGCTGGCTTCGGTGGTCGATGTCGTAGAGAATCACGGCATAAAGACCGCCATCGTAGATGTGTCGTTTACGTGTCACATGCCCGACTGTTTGGAGATGCCCTACAAACCGGCCATCAGAGGGGCCGTAGCGCCCGACGGACACCGTCCCGTTTACCGCATAGGCGGTAACTCCTGTTTGAGTGGCGACTTTATGGGCGATTGGTGTTTTGAACACGAGTTGCACGTCGGCGATAAAATCATCTTTGAAGATATGATTCACTATACAATCGTCAAAACCAATATGTTCAACGGGATTCCCCATCCCGATATCGCGTTGTGGACGCAGGACGATACGTTGGTGGTATGGCGACGCTTCGGTTACGAGGATTATAAAAACCGGATGGCTTAAAATGAGTTAAAAGCGTGACCTATTTCTTCGTGAGATTTGTTTAGGTAGTGTATGTTTATTACATTTGCACTATGTTTTTCATGGTATTAGATTTAAGGTTAACGAAGATTGGTTGTCGCGATGACAACCTTTTTCTTTTTAGAGCGTAGTCGTCCTTAAAAAAACAGGAACCGGCCTTTGCTCTCTGGAAGAGGGAAAAGGCCGGTTCCTGTTTCAATATGTTGGGATACATTATGTGAGCGATATGATATCTTCTCTGCCCGGAGTAACCTTTTCGCATCCCGATTCTGTTACGATGAAGGTATTTTCCACTCCCACCGCCCCTACGTGGGGAATAACGAATTTCGGTTCCAGGGCAAATACCATTCCCGGTTTCAGGATATCTTTTGAGCGGGGAGCGATGACCGGGGCTTCGTTTATCTCGATTCCCACGCCGTGCCCGATGAATCCAGCCTGTTGGTGATGCCCCATGAAGTAGGCTTCCAGTCCGGCTTTTGCGGCGATCTCCGTCCCGATGCGATAGAGGTCGGCAGCTGCGGTTCCCGGCAGGGCGGCGGCAATCACCGTTTCCTGTATTTCCAGGGCGGTTTGATGGGCTTTCAGGGCCAGATCGTCGATGTTGCCACGCGAGTATGTACGGGACATATCCGTCATGTATCCGGTAAAGTTACCGCCCATATCTACCAATACGGTCATACCCGGTTTTATGATAGAGCCGTTGCAGCCTACCGGCAGCGACGGGTCCAATCCTTCGCCGCCTAACCCGAAATCGTAAGGGGAGGGGGTATCGGCGTTTTCTCCCGAGACAACGCTTCCCATGAAAATCTCCATCGTGGGGCCGAATACCCGGAATATCCCCAGCGAACCTAACAAGCGGGCCTGCCGTTCTATCTCGATCGAGAATTCGAGGTCGGTCATCCCCTCCTGGTAAACCGACGGCACGCGCCGGTAGAGGGCCGCGTGTTGTTGGCCCGATTTCCGTATCAGGTTCAGTTCATAATCGGTTTTGGTGGTTCGTGCTGTCCGTATCAGGGCGGTACCGTTTAAGACCTGTTCGGGTGAGAATATATGGGTCAGCCGGATGTACTCGTTGTATGATACCGAGTCGGTTTCCAGAAACAATGTTTTCGGCATCGCGATACCGTGTTCTGTCAAGTATTCGGCTATCTGTTCGGGTTTGCGTATATATACTACCCTCTCTCCATTCAGCCCTACCGGACGCTTGACAAAGAAGTAGGGAGCGCCGCTGGCCGGTAGATAGATGTATCCCATGAATACCCGCCCCGAGGCATAATAGAGGTTTACGTTCGTGCTGATCAGCAGGGCGTCGGCTCCGGCAGCCTGTATGGCTGTCTGCATCTTTTCCCAACGCAGTTGTAATTCTGGCAATAGCTGAGCTGTGTACATAAATATAGAAAGATTAAGTTTGTTCAAAGTAAATCAATACATCTCTCCATGTGCATGGAGTTCGACCCCTTTATCAGGATGTGGTAGCCGCTAAGCGGCTCCGCCTTTAAAAAATCCAGCAGGCTGTCGGTATCGGGAAATACGGGTAATCCGTGTGCTACGGCCGAAAATTCCGAACCGGCCAGATATACGCGGTCGAACTGGAACGACCTGATTAAATCGACAATCTTTTGGTGTTCCGCCGCGCTTTCCGTACCCAATTCTCTCATGTCTCCCAATAACAGCGCTTTGGGAGCGACCTCCATTTGTGCGAAGTTCGAGATGGCTGCCTCCATACTGGTGGGATTGGCGTTGTATGCGTCGATAATGAGCGTGTTCCGTTCTCCTTTTTGCAGTTGCGAGCGCCTGTTCTGGGGGATGTATGCGCTGATGGCCCGGGCAATCGCCTGGCCATCTACCCCGAAATAGGTTGCGATGCAGATGGCAGCCAACGCATTTTCCAGGTTGTAATTCCCGATTAAATGGGTATGGACCTCAAACCGTTCGCCGCGATACTCGAACCAGAACGAGAGATATGGGTTGCAATCCGTCAGTTGGCCGAAAAGCGATGCGTCCGGTTGCGTACCGTATTCGGTACGCTCCATCCCCACTGTTCGGGGGTATAGGTAAGGATTGTCGCGATTGACAAAGACGTGTTTGCCGTTTTGCCGCAAAAAATCGTATAATTCACTTTTGGTGCGGATCACCCCCTCGAACGAGCCGAACCCTTCGAGATGGGCACGTGCCACGTTGGTAATCACACCGTAATCCGGTTCGGCAATCCCCGCCAATGTCCGTATCTCTCCCGGGTGGTTGGCCCCCATTTCGATGATGGCCATTTGGTGTTGTTCGGTCAGTTTGAGCAGGGTAAGCGGCACGCCGATGTGGTTGTTGAAATTCCCTTGCGTATAGAGAACCCGGTACTTGCAGCCCAGGGTCGTAGCCGTCAGCTCTTTCGTAGTTGTCTTGCCGTTTGTTCCGGTAATGGCGATGACGGGCGTTTTCAGTACGTTCCGGTGGTAGTTGGCCAGTTGTTGCAACGTCTGCAAGCAGTTCTCGGTTACGATGCAACGGTCGTTCGCCTTGTAGGCGGGGTTATCTATTACCGCGTAGGCGCAACCCTGTTCGAGCGCCTGTAATGCAAACTTGTTTCCGTCGAAGTTTTCACCCTTCAAGGCGAAAAAGATCGATCCGGGCAGACAGTTGCGGCTGTCGGTCGTAATGGACGGATGCTGTCGGAATAGTTGGTATAACGCTTGTATATCCACTCTTGTATAACGTATTGATGCGACGAGCGAAGATACTACTTTTTTGTTTTTGTTGTTGGACGCTTGGGTGTTTGTGTATGTTTTTTTGTGTTAATTTGAGCCCAAATTTTTGATATTGAGATTGTTGATGGAGTGTCTGCTAAAACCTAATCCTCTCAGAGGATTGACAGGCCGGGAAACAAAATTTGTTATAAGGAGATTCCTATGCTCTGCGGATTTATGATTTGTCTGTTTTTGTGATACTGAGCTCCTCTCTTTGTCTCATAAAAGATGCAGGGAGAAGAATTTAATTTTAGGAAAAAGATTAGGAAAACATATTGTTTCTTATATGTTGTTTCGAATTTTGTTTAAATAATTCATGTGGGAAGTGTGTAAGTTGTATTTTAAATTTAAATATTTTTGTTTGAATAGGCAGAATGAAATACTTTTGTTTATAAAAGATAATATTGATTTATGAATAAATTCAGTAATAAATGCATAGAAGAACTTGGCTTTTATGTTTATTCGTTGATAGACCCTCGAAATAATAAGATATTCTATATTGGAAAGGGCAGTGGAAATAGGGTCTTCCAACATTGTGAGGCTGCTCTTCAAGAAGATGAAGAATCTCTGAAACTTAATTTGATTCGTGATATTATTGCTTCTGGATCAAAGGTTGAACATTTTATACTTCGCCATAAACTGTCAGAAAAAGAGGCTTTTCAAATAGAATCCGTCCTTATAGATTTTCTCACATATCCAAAATTTAATACGGAACAAGTATTGACCAATATAGTAAGAGGATATCATCAATGGGATGAAGGCATTAAAACCGTAGACGAAATCAGTGCTATTTACGATTGTGAAAAAATTGAGGTAAACTCCAAAAATCATTTGTTGTTGGTTTGTTTGAATCAAAGTTTTGATGATACAAAAAAGCTTATGGTGTATATAAACGAATAAATATTTATGAAAAAACGCGTCAATATTGGAAGATAGCAAAGCAACGTGCAGCTCAAATAGATTACGTATTAGGTGTATATCGAGGAATTGTGCGGTCTGTTCTTAGGGTTGATGGTTATGAATGGACTCTCTATGATGAAGAAAAGAAAGTTTGTTTTAAAAAAGAAAGATGTTGTTTTTATGGTACATTGGTTACAGATTCACCCTATCTCAATAAAGATGTAAGTGATTATCCTTTTGGGAGAGGATCGTCAGTTAGATATATTTCAGTGAGGGATAATTAATTATTAAATATGAAAGATAAAATATATCGCTACGATGATGCTTTTAAAGCAAAAGCCAGAGCACATCAATTCGCTTTTCGTGATAATGTTCTAAATGACCATTATGAGGAAAAGAATCCACAAGTCATACTTAGTCCAGAAGCATCCCAACGCGGGTTGATATTTTGTGATATATATAGAGATTTGATATTGAAAAAAGTTAAAAAATTTGAAACCTCGGCTTTGTTTTCAAATATGTTACGTAGTGAACATATACCATTCAACATATTTGTTCCCATGGAAGAAGATTTGTGTAATACAAAATTGTTGTTTAATAAAATTATAGGAGGCGGCATCTCTGATATTTGCCGCATTTGCATAGAATTTGCCGGATATACGGATAGATCTAAGTATTTGAATGATGGTACATCTTTTGATGTGTATGTTGAATATATGGATGATGATAACCAAAGAGGAGCGATTGGGATAGAAGTAAAATATACAGAAAACAGTTATTCAATAAAGGAAAAAGAAAAAGAAGATATAAAAGATATCAATGGCCTATATCGGAAAATGACAATCAAATCAGGTTATTTCATAGCTGATTTAGATATAGAGATGTTTATAAAAGCACATCATTTACGTCAAATATGGCGAAATCATTTATTAGGATATTCTATGGTTGATAGGGGGGATATACAACATTTTCATCATATTCATCTCTATCCACAAGGGAATACACATTTTCATCAATATGCAATACCTGAATATAAGGCATTGCTTTCGCAAAAAGGGAAAGATAGTTTTATAGATTTGACGTATGAAAGTTTGTTTGAAACGATGAGTCTGTATTTTACTTCTACCAAACAAAAAGAATGGATAAAGTATTTGTACCAAAGATATCTTAATATGTAAAATCATTGTTTCTTCTTTTATATTATTTTTGATAATACCGTTCTATTATGAACGGTTTAATTTTTAATTCAGCAGACTTATCTGTATCTTCCGCGAGGTTATTCCATGGATTTTTGTAACTTTGTCCATCAAAACAGTATCATTATGAACGAACAGATAAAACAGATAGCCCAGCGGTTGATAGGACTGCGCGACGTGTTGGATATAACAACAGCCCAGATGGCTGAGGTATGCGGAGTATCCGAAGCCGAATACATCGCTTTGGAGTCGGGAACGGTCGATATCTCGGTCAGCCTCCTGTACCGGATAGCCAAACGCTACAACATAGAACTTTCTACCCTGATGTTTGGCGACGAACCCCGTATGAATGCCTATTTCCTCACCCGCAAGGATAAAGGTGCTGCCGTAGAGCGGGTAAAAGCCTATAAATACCAGTCGTTGGCTGCCGGTTTTATGAACCGTCTGGCCGATCCGTTTTTGGTTACGGTAGATCCCAAGCCGGAAAATACGGAGATTCATTTGAATACCCATCCCGGTCAGGAGTTCAACATGATGATAGAGGGGCGCATGATGCTTTCGATCAACGGCAAGGAGTTGATTTTGGAGACGGGCGACAGCATCTATTTCGACTCGTCGCTGCCGCATGGCATGAAAGCGCTCGATGGCAAAACAGTTAAGTTTTTGGCGATGATAATCGCTCCCCAGAAATGAAGATAACAAAGAAGAAAATATGTTAGAGAACTTTTTAGACCAGACCACATTCAGCTCACAAGCTGATTTCATGGCTAATTTTAAAGTGAAAGTCCCGGTCGATTTCAACTTCGGATACGACGTGGTGGACCGGTGGGCCGCAGAGGCTCCCGACAAAAAAGCCCTTTGTTGGACAAACGATAAAGGCGAACACATCGATTTTACTTTTGCCGACATCAAAAGAGAGAGTGATAAAACAGCTTCCTATTTCCAGCAGCTGGGGATAGGGCACGGCGATATGGTTATGTTGATACTCAAACGCCGTTACGAGTTCTGGTTCTCAATCATTGCATTGCACAAGATCGGGGCCGTATGTATCCCGGCAACGCACCTGTTGACGGAAAAAGATATCATTTACCGGTGTAATGCCGCCGACATAAAAATGGTTGTAGCCGTGGGCGAAGACATTGTTACCGGGCACGTCGATCGTTCCGTAGCCGACTCCCCGTCGTTGAAGTATCGGGTGTCGGTAGGACCGTCCGTTCCCGAAGGTTGGGAAGATTTCCACAAGGGAATCGATTCGGCGCCGGCCTTTGTACGTCCCGAACACGCCAACAGCAACGACGACATATCGCTGCTCTATTTCACCTCCGGAACCACCGGAAATCCGAAGATGGTGGCCCACGATTTTACCTATCCCCTGGGGCACATCATCACCGGTTCGTTCTGGCACAACCTGAATGAACAGAGCCTGCACCTTACCTTGGCCGACACCGGTTGGGGAAAAGCCGTGTGGGGAAAACTGTACGGACAGTGGATTGCCGGAGCAAACGTGTTCGTTTATGATTTCGACAAGTTTACCCCGGCCGATGTACTGGTAATGATTGAAAAATACCACATCACCTCGTTCTGTGCACCGCCTACCGTTTTCCGCTTCCTGATCCGCGAAGATTTGAGCAAATACAACATCACCTCGCTCAAATATTGTACGATTGCCGGGGAAGCGTTGAATCCGAAAGTGTACGAAGAGTTTTTCCGGATAACCGGTATCAAATTGATGGAAGGCTTCGGGCAGACCGAAACTACCCTGACCGTTGCCACCTATCCGTGGGTAGAGCCCAAACCGGGCTCCATGGGCGTAACCAATCCCCAGTACGATGTAGCGCTGTTGACCAACGACGGCCGTTGGGCCGAAGACGGCGAACAGGGACAAATCGTCATCCGTACCGATAAGGGCAGACCGCTCGGCCTTTTTAAAGAGTATTACCGCGATGCCGAAAAGACGCGGGAGGCCTATCACGACAATATCTACTATACCGGCGATGTAGCCTGGCGCGACGAAGACGGCTACTTCTGGTTTGTAGGACGAGCCGACGACGTGATAAAATCCTCCGGCTACCGCATAGGCCCCTTCGAGGTAGAAAGTGCCTTGATGACGCATCCCGCAGTTGTAGAGTGCGCCATTACGGGTGTCCCCGACGAAGTGCGTGGACAGGTGGTAAAAGCCACCATCGTATTGGCTGCCGCATACAAGGATAAGGCTGGTGACGAATTGGTGAAGGAGATACAGGATCACGTAAAACATGTTACCGCACCTTACAAATATCCCCGTGTGGTAGAGTTTGTCGATGAGCTTCCGAAAACCATCAGCGGGAAAATCCGCCGGGTGGAGATACGCGACAAGGACAAACAATCCGAGTAATCGCATAACAACCCTTTACCGGAGTGCGGTGCTTGCAGAAAAGAGGTGCCGCACTCTGTTTGTCTTAAACCGAACAACGTATGGAGAAAAATATTGAGTGGTTTGTGGGCGAGGCCGAATCGGACGACGGACGTATCGTTACCCGCGGCCGAATGTTCCGCACGATGCCCGATAAAAAAACGTATAAGATGCGGGTAGAAATTATCTGGCGATACAAGCCGGATAGGGACTCCATGCCGCTACCCAACGAAACCGTCCGTATGGATGATGCCATGAATTCGCTGTGCGAGACGATGGAAGAAGACCGGTTGGCATGGCTGACCGCTATCCACATCGGGGGCGGATGTGCCGTATTCGTTTATTATACCCGGGACATAGATGCCTTTTCCGGCCGGTTGGACAAAACGCTGGGGAAATATTCCCCGCTGCCTATTCAGGTAGGAGCTGCTTTGGACCCGTCGTGGCATGAATACAAAGAGATGTTGTCCCGTTTTTCGCTTACTTAAAACATATCCGTATGTATCGATACAAAAAAATAGCCGTCAAGATAGGCAGCAACGTATTGACCCGTAAAGATGGCACGTTGGACATAACCCGTATGTCGGCTTTGGTCGATCAGGTCTCCGAGTTGCACAACGCCGGCGTAGAGGTTGTCTTGATATCTTCCGGGGCCGTAGCTTCCGGACGCAGCGAGTTGAAGCTGTCGCGCAAACTCGACGCCGTATCGTCCCGTCAGCTCTTTTCGGCCGTAGGGCAAGCCAAGCTGATCAACCGCTATTTCGAGCTTTTCAGGGATCACGGCATCGCCTGCGGGCAGGTTTTGACCATGAAAGAGAACTTTGCCACCCGTCTGCACTATCTCAACCAGAAACATTGCATGGAGGTGATGCTCGAAAACGGGGTAATCCCTATCGTTAATGAGAACGATACCATCTCTATCACCGAGTTGATGTTTACCGACAACGACGAACTGTCGGGGTTGATTGCCGCCATGATGGGGATGGAGGCGTTGATTATCCTGAGCAACATCGACGGCATATACGATGGCGACCCGTCCAGTCCCTCCTCGTCGGTGATCCGTCAGATAGAGGGTCAAAGAGATGATCTGTCCGGATATATCCAGACCCGGAAATCCTCTTTCGGACGGGGCGGGATGATCACCAAATGCAACATCGCCCGCAAAGTAGCCGACGAAGGCATCACCGTATTCATTGCCAACGGAAAAAGAGACAACATCTTGATTGACCTGTTGCGGGAAGACGCCGATGTGGTATGTACCCGGTTCGTTCCTTCGGACAAGCCCGCGTCGAGCATGAAAAAGTGGATTGCCCATTCCGAAGGATTTGCCAAAGGCGAGATACACGTCAATGAACAGGCCGCCCGGGCCCTGCTGTCCGACAAGGCTACCAGCCTGTTGCCGGTGGGAGTAACCCGAATTGTAGGGGAGTTTGAAAAAGACGACATTGTACGTATCTTCAATCACCAAAACGAGCAGATCGGGGTAGGGCGTGTCAGCCTGGACAGTACGCGTGCCCGGGCCGCTATCGGTCGTAAGGGAGCCAAGGCGTTGGTTCATTACGACTACCTCTATTTGGATTGAAATTCATAACCGATACAAAGCGTTATTGAAAAGAAAAATGTACTTTTGTACAACCTAAAAGAAGACGAATGAATTGTTTGAATGATACTTTCCGGGCGGTAAAGGCTGCCTCGCGTCAGTTGAATCTGATAGACGAGAAAACCATAAACAGCCTCCTTTGTGCCGTGGCCGACGAAGCGGAGAAATCCGCCTCCGATATATTGGCCGAGAATACCAAAGACTTGGCTCTCATGGAACCTTCCGACCCGAAATACGACCGGTTGAAACTGACCCGGGAGCGGATACAGGCCATTGCCGCCGATATGCGTCAGGTGGCACAACTGCCCTCCCCGCTGGGAAAGGTGTTGAGCAAGACCGTACGTCCCAATGGGATGGAGATTACCAAAGTATCTGTACCTTTCGGGGTCGTGGGTATTATTTACGAAGCGCGGCCCAATGTCAGTTTCGATGTATTCTCCCTTTGCCTGAAATCGGGAAACGCCTGTATTTTGAAAGGGAGCCACGATGCCCATAACTCCAATCGGGCCATTGTAGAAGTTATCAACAGGGTGTTGATAACTTTTGGTATAGATCCCCATACCGTAGTTTTGTTACCGGCCGACAGAGAGGCGACAGCCCAACTGTTGCAAGCCGTAGAGTGGGTCGATCTGATTATTCCGCGCGGCAGTCAGGCCCTTATCAATTATGTCCGTAACAATTCAAAGGTTCCCGTCATAGAAACCGGTGCCGGCATCTGCCACACTTATTTCGATGCAGAGGGCGATCTCGCCAAGGGTCGTGCCATCGTCAACAATGCCAAAACGCGCCGGGTAAGCGTTTGCAATGCGTTGGACTGTCTGCTGATAGACCGGAGTCGCCTGGGCGATTTACCCCAATTGTGCGCACCGCTGGCCGATAGCCAGGTGGTGATATATGCAGACGAGCAGGCCTTTGCCGCCTTGCAGGGAGGTTATCCGTCGACGCTTTTGGAACATGCCGTACCGGAGAGTTTCGGCACTGAGTTTCTGTCGTACAAGATGGCTGTAAAAACGGTCGATGGCTTGGACGGAGCCATCGAGCACATTGCCCGCTATTCCTCCAAACACAGCGAAGCCATTGTCAGCGAGAACCCGCAACACATTGCCCGTTTCTTCAAGGAGGTCGATGCAGCTTGTGTATATGGCAATGTCTCTACCGCCTTTACCGACGGCGGCCAGTTTGGCTTTGGGGCAGAAATCGGTATCAGTACCCAGAAACTGCATGCCCGCGGGCCGATGGCATTGCCCGAGATGACCAGTTACAAATACCTGATAACCGGCAACGGACAAATAAGAAGTTAAACATAAACCGTAAAAAGATATGCGTCATTTTACCAATGTAAAAGATTTAGGAAACCTGAAAGAGGCCGTTAAAGAGGCGCTTGAAGTAAAGAAGAACCGATTTGCCTATAAACACTTGGGGAAGGATAAAACCCTGTTGATGTTATTTTTCAATTCCAGTCTGCGTACCCGATTAAGCACACAGAAAGCAGCCATGAATCTGGGTATGAACGTGATTGTGCTCGATGTAAACCAGGGGGCCTGGAAGCTCGAAACAGAGCGAGGTGTGGTGATGGACGGCGATAAATCGGAACACTTGCTCGAAGCCATCCCCGTGATGGGTAATTATTGCGACATCATCGGCGTAAGGGCATTTGCCAAGTTTGAAAACAAGGAGGACGATTATCAAGAAAAGATATTGTCGCAGTTCATCCAATATTCCGGACGGCCTGTGTTCAGTATGGAAGCTGCCACGCGCCATCCGTTGCAGTCGTTTGCCGACCTGATTACGATCGAAGAGTACAAGCAGAAAGAACGGCCCAAGGTGGTCATGTCGTGGGCGCCCCATCCGCGGGCACTTCCGCAGGCCGTACCCAACTCCTTTGCCGAATGGATGAATGAAACCGATTATGAATTTGTCATCACCCATCCCGAAGGGTATGAGCTGGCCCCCCAATTTACCGGTAACGCCCGCATCGAATACGATCAGCGCAAAGCCTTTGAGGGAGCCGATTTTATCTATGCCAAGAACTGGGCGGCCTATGCCGACCCCAACTACGGGAAGGTCATCAATACAGATCGCCGTTGGACGGTCGATGCCGAAAAAATGGCGCTTACCAACAATGCCTATTTCATGCACTGTTTACCGGTCAGACGAAATATGATCGTAACGGACGAGGTTATCGAGAGTCCTCGATCCATCGTCATACCCGAAGCCGCGAACCGGGAAATTTCGGCACAAGTTGTTTTAAAGCGTATATTGGAAAATTTATAATCTGTCGGATTTTATGAGAATCATCGCTCTCTTTTTTCTTTTGAGCTGTTTCGTGGTACAGGCGTTTTCCGCAGACACAGAACCCCAGAACATAAAATTGTGGGACGACGGACGATTGACGTGGAACGATTTCAAGGAATCGACCGACGAAAAAGGCGTTACCTCCGGTTTGCGTGCGTGGATCGGTGTAAAGAAGACCAAAGAGAAGCAGGATAACATAACCGTTTATCACCCGGTGTTATATACCTACGTCGATTTGGATCGTACCTGGACCCATCCGGATTACCGTACCGAAGAGGCTTTGCGGTATAATCAGGCCGTATTCGACCTGATGGAGTATTACTGCCGGCTTTTACAAAGAGAAATAGACAAGGGATTGCCCTCCATCGAGATAGAGGCAGCCTTGCGGAACTACCTGAATACGTATGATGAACAGATTGAATCCATGCGCGAGGAGACCGTAGAGGGACGCAATGAAAAAAAATTGGCAGAATGGGAGGCTCATATTGCCCGCTTGTTGAACAATGTCCCGTCGAGTGTTCCGGTCAGTTTTGTCCCCCGTAATTTGGGGTATGGATTTGCTTTGGGCATGAATACCGAATTTCCTACGGGCTCGTTGGCGCACTATTTTACTCCATCCGGACAATTTTGCTTAGGGATAGACCTGGCGTATAAGAAAGCTCATTTCCTTGCTGATTTTGCCGGTGGGTTTACCCGTAACAGGGCAGATATGCAAGTTCCGTACAAAGACGAGAGAATAACGTGGCAGAAGGATAAACATACGGTCTATTCCACGATAGATTTATG
>DVNA01000230.1 GCA_018714665.1 Candidatus Gallibacteroides avistercoris
TAAGGAGGGAAGGGGGAGTATCGGATACCCAGCTCTTCGGCTCTTTCCCGCATCCGGGTTCCCGGTAGCAATTTCAGCGATTCCAACTGAATCTCTCCCGCTCCGATCCGGGCCAACCGGTAAACATCCTCTTCTATTTGGGGGTAGGAGTAGTGGGGCAGTCCGGCAATCAGGTCGGCATGGGTTTCGAGGTTGGGCAGGGAGCACAGGAATGTGAGCCCGTCGAGCGAGGCCTCCAACGATCCGGCCCTTTGTGCGGTTTGCAGGACGTTGCTGCGCAGGCTTTGTATCCCGGCCTCCAAATGCAGCGCCCCCTGTGGCATGGAGGCCAGCGTTTGTCGTATCGTTTCGTTCAGCAAGGCCGGGTGTATCTCTAAGTGAAACCGGATGTCGGGAGCAAATGCAGCGAAAAGATGCAACATCTCTTGGGCCCGTATCGGGTTGTAATTGAAAGTACGGTCCAATATCCGGATGTCCCGTATGCCGTGCCGGTGGATGAGAGAGATACGTTCCAGAACCGTTTCGAGCGACAGCGTGCGTACCGGTTTTTCCCCGCCGCTGACGCAGAACGAGCAGGTGTTGAAACATCCCCGGGTGGTCTCTAACTGCACAAACGGTTTCGACCAGTCGAAAAACGGGCTCTGTTCGGGCGGGACAAGCCGGTGGAAATCTTTTACCCGGGCCAACCCGCCGTCGTGGTAGTTGCCCTCGGCATCCAAGTAACATACCCCTTTGAGCTCTTTCCAGACCGATTTCTGGTTGATCCGGTCGAGCCATCGGGGAACCTCCTCTTCGCCTTCTCCCCGGAATACGCCCTCCACAAAACGGTTTGTGCGTAAAAACGGTTCATTGTCGCCCAAGAATTCCGGTCCTCCCAACAGGATGATGCATTCGGGCAGCAGTGCTTTGATGCGCCCGGTAAGCCGGATGATCTGCTCGACTGTAAACAACCAGCAGGTAGCCGCCACGATGTCGGGGCGGCGGCTTACGGCTTCGTTTACGATTTGTGCCACGGGAGTGGCAACGGTACCCGATAGTGCCTCCCAGACAATACCGGCCGGATTCTCCCGGTTCAACGTCTGGGCATGGATAGCGGGCAATGCCAACGAGGAGTGGGCGTACGAACTGTTTATGTCTAACCAGAGGAGTTTCATTTCAGGCCATCATCTCTTGTAAGATGCAAAAGTACAGCGATTCTTTTACCGGTACAAAAATAAGTGAAGAAAGATGAGAAATCTCCCTTTGTTAAGTGTGAAATAGAAAGGATTTATTAAAATAATATCGGATTCTGTTTTTTCATTCAATGATTTTTTTTACTTTTGTGTAGAATTTTATGGAAATGGGAGACACGCCGAAGAGTTTATTGGATGCGTTGGGCGCAAAAATCCAGCTGTTGATGGCTCGCTGCGATGCTTTGCAAAAAGATAAATCCCAGCTCAGACAACGGTTGGACGAATGTGAACAGACTATTTCCGTATTGAAAGCGCAGCAGGAAATGCTGCAAATAAAATATCAAAGATTGAAGATGGCCAAAGCCCTGAGCGGGAACGACGAAGATATCAAGGCGTCGAAGGCCAGACTCAATAAATTGGTGCGGGAAATCGACAAATGCATCTCTCTTTTAAATGAATAGATGCGATGAACGATAAATTTACAATTCACTTGAAGATCGCCGGAGGTACCTATCCAATTCGGATTGAACGAGGAGAAGAGGAACGGTACAGAAAAGCGGCAACCATGGTCGATGAAGGCCTGGCTCATTATATGGAGCTGTATAGGGGTTCGGAGCTGAACCGAGAAAATTTTTTGGCATTGGTTGCTTTCCGCTTTGCATTCAGCTTTTTGTCGCTGGATGAAAGTCAAGGCCCGGAGATGATTAATCGCTCGGTAAGAGCATTGATTCATGATATTGAAAAATATCTCGAAGAGAAGAAGTAAAGAATAGTTTCTGCCGGATTTTACCGGATGGAAGTGAAATATAGTGGAATATCCTGCACTGCATACGCCCTCATTAGAGAGGGCCGTTTGTAGTGCTTTTTTTATAACTAACTAATTAAGAAACCTGATGATAGAAATAGTATTAACCGCTGCCGCGGGTATCATTGTCGGAGTATTGGTTGCCTTTGTGGTGATCCGTACCATTACCCGAAACCAGGCACAATCGATAGTGGAAGAGGCAAAAAAGGAGGCCGAAGTAATCAAGAAAAACAAGTTGTTGGAGGTAAAAGAGAAATTCCTGCATTTAAAAGCCGAC
Source organism: Candidatus Gallibacteroides avistercoris (assembly GCA_018714665.1). Lineage (GTDB taxonomy): Bacteria > Bacteroidota > Bacteroidia > Bacteroidales > CHK158-818 > Gallibacteroides > Gallibacteroides avistercoris. Next base: position 2,255 of record DVNA01000230.1, read on the forward strand.
ATGGAAAAGCAGGCAAACGCCCGCAACGCGAAAATCCAGTCGGCCGAAGCCAAGATCAAACAGCGCGAACTCCAACTGAACCAGTTGCAACAAGACTTGCAGCGCAAAAAGACGGAGACAGATGCCATCCGTACCAACCTGGATTCGCAGCTGGATCTGGTCGATAAGAAAAAACAGGAACTGGAACGATTGCACAAACAGGAGGTGGAAAAACTGGAACATATCTCCGGTTTATCCGCCGAGGAGGCCAAAGAAAAATTGGTAGAATCGTTGAAAGAAGAGGCCAAGACCATGGCCGCCTCGTACATCAACGACATTATGGATGAGGCCAAACTGACGGCTAACAAAGAGGCCAAACGGATTGTTGTCCAGACCATCCAACGGGTGGCTACGGAAACGGCCATAGAGAATGCCGTTACCGTGTTCCACATCGAGTCGGACGAGATAAAGGGCCGCATCATTGGACGCGAAGGCCGTAATATCCGGGCGTTGGAAGCGGCTACCGGTGTCGAGATTATCGTCGATGATACCCCCGAAGCCATCGTCCTCTCGGCGTTTGACCCCGTTCGTCGCGAAATAGCCCGTCTGGCACTCCACCAGCTGGTGATGGATGGACGTATCCACCCGGCACGTATCGAAGAGGTGGTGGCCAAAGTACGGAAACAGATTGAAGAAGAGATTATCGAAACCGGGAAGCGTACCACAATCGACTTGGGTATTCACGGGTTGCATCCCGAATTGATCCGGTTGGTTGGGAAGATGAAATACCGTTCCTCTTACGGCCAGAACCTGTTGCAGCACTCCCGCGAAACGGCCAACTTGTGCGCCACCATGGCCAGCGAGCTCGGGTTGAACCCCAAGAAGGCCAAACGGGCCGGATTGCTCCACGACATAGGGAAAGTGCCCGATGACGAACCCGAACTGCCGCACGCTCTGTTGGGGATGAAACTGGCCGAAAAATACAAGGAGAAACCCGATATTTGCAATGCTATCGGCGCTCACCACGACGAAACGGAGATGTCCTCGCTGTTGGCCCCCATCGTACAGGTCTGCGATGCCATTTCGGGAGCACGTCCCGGCGCACGCCGCGAAATTGTAGAAGCATACATCAAACGGTTGAATGACCTCGAACAGTTGGCCTTGTCCTATCCCGGCGTATTGAAGACCTATGCCATCCAGGCCGGTCGGGAATTGCGGGTAATTGTGGGTGCCGACAAGATTGACGACAGTGAAACCGAAAAACTCTCTACGGAAATAGCCAAACGTATCCAGGATGAGATGACCTATCCGGGACAGGTAAAAATTACCGTTATCCGCGAAACCCGGGCGGTTAGTTTTGCCAAATAAGATACACGGTTAAACACGTAATAAGGAAGGAAAAACCACAAGCTCGCCGGAAGAATTTCTGCTGTGCGCGCTGTGGTTTTTCCCGATTTTTCACCTCCGGAATCTTTTGTCAGGCCGCTTTTGGCAAGGCTATTCCCGGATAAATAAAACGAAGAAGATGGACACGAATGAAATAAAACCAGATAATAATACTGTACAAAACCAGGAGCATGAGGCTGCCAGAAAATATTGTTGCAGTCAGCAGGGTAAGCTCCACTGTTTCGATTGGTTGGCCGATATCCCCGAGTCGCATAACGATACCGATTTTGTGGAAGTACAGTTTAAGAATACCCGTAAGGGATATTACTTGAACTCTACCAAAATCAAGTTGGAAAAGGGAGACATCGTTGCCGTAGAGTCAAATCCCGGGCATGATATCGGGGTGGTGACCCTGACCGGACGGTTGGTGCTGTTGCAGATGAAAAAGAACAATGTCAAGACGGACAATTCGGACATTAAACGGGTTTACCGAAAGGCCAAGCCAAACGATTTGGAAAAGTACTGGGAGGCCAAGTCGAAAGAACACTCTACCATGCTTCGCGCCCGCAAAATAGCAGAAGACTTGCACTTGAACATGAAGATAGGCGACGTAGAGTATCAGGGAGATGGAAACAAGGCGATATTTTATTACATTGCCGACGATCGGGTCGATTTTCGGCAGTTGATAAAGGTGCTGGCCGAGGTGTTTCGAGTACGTATCGAGATGAAACAGATTGGAGCCAGACAGGAGGCAGGGCGTATCGGAGGAATCGGGCCCTGCGGCAGGCAGCTGTGTTGTTCGGGATGGATGACCAATTTCGTGTCGGTAGCCACCAGTGCCGCCCGTTATCAGGACATCTCGCTCAATCCGCAGAAACTGGCCGGGCAGTGTGCCAAACTCAAATGCTGCCTGAACTACGAGGTGGATGCCTATGTGGAGAGCATCAAGCGGCTTCCCTCGCGTGAGATTGTATTGGAGACTCGCGACAATACTTACTACCATTTTAAAACCGACATCTTTAACCGGTTGATAACCTACTCTACCAGTAAAGAGATGGCTGCCAATCTGGTTACCATATCTGCCTCCCGGGCCTTTGAGGTGATTGCGTTAAATAAACGCGGGGTTCGTCCGGACGAATTGGATAACGACCGGAAAGAGGAACCGGTACAGAAAGAGTTTGGAGATGTGGTAGGACAAGACAGCCTGACCCGTTTTGACAAAAACAAAAAGAAAAACACGTCGCAGAAGAAAAAAAAGAAACCGGCCAAATCCAAGAATCCCGCCGAAGAGAAGTCGGCTGCCGTGGTGGCAAATGCACCCGCAGAGAATACGGCTAAACCTCGCAACGAAGGGAAACCCCGCAATCATAAACCGCGTCGTCCGTCTCAAAAGAATGAAAATAAGTCGGAATAATCAGATCTGTTGGCGGGTAGGTATGCTCGCTGTGTTATTGATGGCCGGCTCTTGTGCGGATACGGCGCACGATTTTCACAGCCTCCCTTCCGAGGGGTGGTACAAGCGTTCTACTGAGGTCTTTTCCGTTGCGGTACCCGACTCGTTGGCGCGTTACAATGTGTCGTTGCACCTCCGGCACGATACGCGGTTCCGGTATCAGGATTTGTGGCTGTATGTCTGGTATGCTACTCCATCTCTCGATACCCTCTTGTGCGATACGGTAAGAGTGCCGGTGGCCGGCCCCGACGGACAATGGCTCGGGAAAGGCTGGGGGTCGCTCTATCAGGTTACTGTTCCGTTGAGGTATCCTTTGTCTGTTGTGGCGGGAGACAGTGCTCGTTTGAGAGTCCGTCCGGCCATGAAAGAGAGTTACCTCGAAGGCATTACCGAGGTGGGTGTTTCGTTGAAGGCCCAATAACTGTATTTCTCTTTTCTTTTTCGGGAGATGTTTGTGAGAGGTGTCCTGGACTGTTGCAGGAGGTGTAATTCTCTCTTGTCTGGGTGGGGCGGACCGTACCCTAAAATAGCTCGGGACAATGATTTGATCGCTTTTTTAGTCTGTAATGGCAAATCGTACCAGCACGGAATAGCTCTTCTTGATGGTACGGAACTCGTCGAACAAGGCAGCATCGGAGGCTCGCACATTGCTCTGTGCGCTGAACAAGGAGCCCATTCCCATATTTCCGTCTTCTACGATACGAATCACGGGGCCCAATTTCTTCCCTACCGCTTCAACCAGGTAGGTGGCCTTGCGTTGGGCCGCTTTCAACGCTTCGATTTTCCCTTTGATGTGATAGTCGAGCATATCTTTGTTTTCCAGCTCGCCGATGCGCATGGTGTTGACGCCCCGGGTATCGATGCGTTTGACAATCTCGTCTATCTGTTTGAAATCCTGCAAGACAATGTCGAATTTTTTGGAAACCAGAAAATCCTGCCCTTGTTTGCGCCAGTAGTCGCCCACCTCCTGCGTACGGATGTTTTCCGGTGTAATCCCGGCTTCGGAGAGGGCTTGCCGCAGGTTTTTTTCTATCCGGGCCAGGGGAACCTTGGTCCGGAACTCTTCGGGTTTGGATTTACCGTCGAACTCCTCTTCAAAATATTCCCGTATTTCGATGATGTAGTGAATCTTGTCAGGGACAATCTCTATCTCGGAGGTTCCCGTTACTTCGATGTATCGTTCTTCTTCGCTTTGTGCCTGCAACGAACATACCGCCCAAATGGCTAACGTTAATAGGAATAGTCTTTTCTTCATCATAGTTTGTTTGACGGGTTTGGTTTGATTCGGTATTACATAAAGGGCTTTTTGCTGGTCAGGATGAGGGTACTGATGGATTGGGCCGGCATCGTATAGTCGATTTGTTGTTTCCGAACGGAAATGTTTTTAAGTTGTTTGCAATTTTCTTGTTGGCTGGTACGGTACAAAGAGGCCTTTTTGACAGAGGAGTCGAAGGCAGAGAGGTCGACACGGATCGGTGAGTCTTCGTTTTTGATGTTCAATAGGCAGATTACCAGCTCTTTCCGGTCGGGGCTGATGGCAGCCAGGCTGCTGTCGTCAGACGATTCGATGATGTAGTAGCCCTGTTTCATGAATCGGGTTACCTGCATTCGCACGTAAAAGTTTTTGACAACCTGGTAGCTTTGGTCGGCAAAGTTGCAACGTATCTGGCACCAGGTGTCGTTTCCCTCTTCCATCCATTGCCAGTCGAGCCATGCCGCGGGTTTCATGTATCGCATATCGTCGAACAGTTTCTGGGTCAGCAACAGGTTCGATTCGAACCCGGAACCTTCGCTGGGCCCTGTCTCCGATTGCCAGAAAGGTTTTTGTATTTCGGAGATGATTTGGTGCAACTCTTTCCGTTGCGGATTTGTACCTGAATAGGTGTGGGTGTTGAACTGCCCTATTTTTTCCCAGATGTCGCCGGCCTGGGTATAGGCCTTGGCTACGCGGATGGCAGAGATGAGGTTGGTCTCGTCAGAGGCGGAGATGACCGTATTTAATCCCGATGCTTTGAGTTTGGGGTAGAGGATGCGAAGCAGCTTGATTTGTGACTCGGCATCGAAATGGCATCCTTCCTGGCTGCCCAGATATCCCCAGTAGTCGGAAGTGGCTTCATTGAAGGGTTCCAGCGTTTTGAAGGTGATGCCGTATCGCTCTTTGTAGTGAAGGCATACATCGATCAAATAGTCGCAAAACATATCGTAATACTCTGGTTTGAGGTTGTCGGTGTTGGCAGGGTCGTTTCCGCCCGAACATCCGCTGATGGTCATCCAATAGGGGGCGGAGTTGGAGAAGGCCTCGAAGATGGCATCCGGTCGTTTCTCTTTTATTTTGAGCAGTATCTTGCGTTGCCCGGTGTCGGCATCCCAGTTGTAAGGGGCGGTTTCGGAGGCTTTGAATCCCTCCATTTCGGCGCGTTTGCCCTTGCCTTTGACCATGTGTCCGTCCGCGTGTGAAGGGTCGTCTCCTCCGCCAATGTTGTAACGGAAGATGTTCATGTTCAGTTGCTCAGGATCGGTCAGGCAGGTTATCAGCGAATCGATGCGGGCGTCGTCCCAGCGACCTACCATTGAGGCCCACCAGCAAAGCGATACGCCCCATCCCTCTATCTGTTGGTGTTGTTGAGGGAGTATCCGGATCTCTTGGGTTTGTGCGGATAGGGATGCGATGGCTGTCAGCAGGCCGAGTAAGGTCAGGGTGAATTGTCTTGTCATTTTTTTGTGTTTGGATATGTGGATATGATTCTTTTTCTCTGACATTTGAGCAGAGAGGGATTGTTCTATTTTTCTCGTAATACCAGTGCTGAGCGTGCCGGGATATAGAATTTGAGCCACTCTTTTTTCTCTTTTTTGTAGAGGGCGTCTGCTACCACGCCGTGTTCGATCGATTCATCTACCAACCCGAACCCTCCAAACGCTTTGGAATCGGTGTTCAATACGGTGGTAAAAGTCCCTTTTTTGATCAATATCCCGTAATCGACGTATGATTTGTAGGGGTGGAAGTTGAAGATGAAAACCAGTTTCTTGCGGCGGAATGCCAGGATTTGGTCTTCGTTGTTGTCCCACAATTTTTCGATGGGGTATTTTTGGAAATTCTTTTCCCCTTTAATCAATTTCAGCATCGCCTTGTCGAAATCACCCAGGTATTGGTATTTGAGGTCTTCTCGATCGACCAGCGACCATTGCCGTCGGGCATATTTGTAGGACCATCCGTTACCCTGCCGCGGGAAGTCGATCCATTCGGGATGTCCGAACTCGTTTCCCATAAAATTGAGGTATCCTCCGTTGATGGTTGCCAATGTTAGTAATCTAATCATTTTGTGCAAGGCCATGCCCCGGTCCACGGTCAGGTTCTGGTCTCCTTTCATCATGTGCCAATACATCTGGTCGTCGATGAGCCGGAAGATGATGGTTTTGTCGCCCACCAGTGCCTGGTCATGGCTTTCAGCATAACTGATGGTCTTTTCGTCGGCCCGTCGGTTGGTCAGTTCCCAGAAGAGCGAGGAAGGTTTCCAGTCTTCGTCGGCGTGTTCCTTGATCAGTTTGATCCAGAAATCGGGGATTCCCATGGCCATGCGGTAGTCGAACCCGATGCCGCCGTCGGCGTATGGTACGGCCAGACCGGGCATCCCGCTCATCTCTTCGGCGATGGTGATGGCCTGGGGGTGTATTTCGTGAATGAGCTTGTTGGCCAGTGTCAGGTAGATGATGGCGTTTTCGTCCTGCCCGCCATCGTAGTAGTCGTTGTAGCAGGTGTACGCTTTGCCCAGCCCGTGGTTGTAATAGAGCATCGAGGTTACGCCGTCGAACCGGAATCCGTCGAATTTATACTCTTCCAGCCAATATTTGCAGTTAGAGAGTAAAAAGTGAAGTACTTCGTTTCTCCCGTAATCGAAACAGAGTGAATCCCAGGCAGGATGTTCCCGTCTACCGTCGGGATAGAAGTACTGGTTGTACGAGCCGTCAAAACGACCTAACCCCTCTACTTCGTTTTTTACGGCGTGCGAATGGACGATGTCCATGATGACGGCGATACCGTTTTGGTGTGCCTCGTCGATGAGTTCTTTCAGGTCGTCGGGTGTCCCGAACCGGGAGGAGGCAGCAAAAAAGCTGGATACGTGGTATCCGAAAGAGCCGTAGTAGGGGTGTTCCTGTATCGCCATAATCTGAATGGTATTGTACCCGTCGGCAATGATGCGGGGCAGAACATTTTGGCGGAACTCTTGATAGCTCCCTACTTTGCCCTCTTCCTGGGCCATCCCGATATGACATTCGTAAATCAGGAGTGGAGAGGTATGGGGGGTGAATCTTTTTTTCTTGAATTTATAGGGGGATTCCGGCTGCCACACTTGGGCGGAGAAGATGCCTGTCTTTTCGTCTTGTACCACCCGGGTGGCCCAGGCGGGGATGCGTTCTCCCTGTCCGCCGTCCCAATGCATGGAGAGTTTGTACAGGTCCAGGTGCGAAAGTTCGCAGTTCTTCAAGCGTATTTCCCAAATGCCATTTTCCAGGCGGGTAAGGCGAAACCGCTCCTCTTCTTGCCAATTGGAGAAGTTGCCTATCAGAAAAATTTCGGTTGCGTTGGGCGCCCATTCGCGAAAGACCCATCCGCGGGGGATGCGGTGCAATCCGAAATAGAGGTAACCCGAGGCGAAGCTCGACAGGCTGCCGTCGTTTTTCGTTAATTCGGTCTCTTTTTCTGCCACCATCCGGTGTCTTTTGTCGATGACCTCTTTGTAAGGTTGTAACCAGGGATCGTTCTGTAAGATGGTGAGAAGTTCTGTCATATCGTTTTTTTATTTGTGATAACCCGTTTCTCCATATCGGAAACAAATTTAACAATTTATTTCTATCTCTGTGTAAGATTGAGTTATAAAGTTCGTAAAAATGCGGGACGGCGGACAGGGAGGGTATCAATGGAGAGATATCGGGAACAGGTTGCTGAGGGTTTTTAGCTGTTCAGGGGTATAGCCTGTGCGGATGCGCCACTCCTGGGGATAGAGATTGTTGGCTCTTGTACCCAGATTCTTAACCCAGCCTAAGGGAAGGTTCTGGTAAGTAAGAAGGACGAATCCCTTGGGGGTATCGGGCGGAAGTTGCAGGGCTTCTCTACGCAGGTAGGCGATGGCTTGTGACGGTGAAAGCTCCTTTTCGGGGAATATCTGCCGGTTGCAGTGTACCGACATGGCACAAGCGTGACTGGGAATCCACTCTTTCCCTTTCTGTGTGGCTATTTCTATACCGGCGTATGTTACGTCCAGCAGAGAAAAGAAAAGGGTAATCTCGTCGCTGTATGTCTGGGGAAGGGCGATGATTTTATCCTCCTGGACGAGGAAGTGGAACGAGTCGTTCCCGTTGATCCACTGTTTGATTTCTTTCGGGACGATCTCCGTTTTGCCTCCTTTGGTTTTCTTCCGGGCGATTCTTTTGAGCAGTTTGCCGATTAGTTCTTGTCGGTTTGCCGTTTCTGTTTCGGGTTTGCGCAACGCAGCCAGAAAGAAGCCCTCTCCTCGGGTACGGTGGGGCAGGAAGCGGTTTACTCTCGTTTCGCCGGACAACCCTTTGCAGATGTTCCATTCGGGGGGGGTAGCTACCGGCAACAGTTCTGCTCCGAATGTCGTTTGCAGGTAGCGGATGATTTGTTCGTTCTCTTCGGTGTTATAGGTACAGGTGCTGTACACCAGGATACCGCCCGGACGCAACGTTCCCCAGATACGGCTCAGGATAATGCGTTGGCGGTCGCTGCATTGGGCTACGTTTTCTACCGACCATTCATTGATGGTGTTCGGGTCTTTGCGGAACATCCCCTCTCCCGAGCAGGGAACATCGGTCAGGATGACGTCGAAGTAGTCTGTCAGGGGGGAGAAGTCGGAGGCATCGTTGTGGGTTACTACCACGTTGCCTGCTCCCCATTTGATGAGGTTCTCCGTCAGGATGTGGATACGGCTGTCGGTTATTTCGTTCGATACCACGAGGCTGCCTGCCGGCAGTACCGATGCGGCGTGGGTGCTTTTCCCTCCCGGGGCGGCGCACAAGTCCAGGTACCGCACGGGATGGTGTACGTATTGTTTGAGTACCTGTTCCAAGAACATGGACGAAGCCTCTTGTACGTAGTAGGCTCCGGCATGGAACAGGGGGTCGAAGGTATATGTCAACCGTTCGGACAGATAATATCCCGAGCTACACCAAGGTACACGATCCGGAAAACTCCCGGTTATTTTGGCCGGGTTCAGCCGAATACTGTTCGAGGGAGGCTGTTCGAGCGCTGCCTGGAATGTGTCGTATTCGTCTCCCAGCAGGGATCGGGTTCTGCGGATAAAATCTTCCGGTAGGTTCATAACGAGATGTTTGGTGCAAAAGTACATAAAATGTCCGGTTTGTAAGGAAAGGCGTACCAGAATTTCTCTCCTGACAAAATTTGTGTGCCGTTTGGTAATCTTTATATGAAATAGTGAAAGGTCGGCATAACCTGGTTTGGAGAAACTGTTTTTTTGTTTTTATTTCTTGCCGTGTGGATGGGGGTAAAAAGAGAAAGCTCCCCGCGACATAAGGCGCGGGGAGCTTTCTATGATACGGCAGACGGGCTGTTCTGGCAAGCCCGTAGAAGCCTTATTTCATGAATCCGTCGATAGTTTCGTAGAAGGCGGGGTCTTCGCCGATGACGATTTTGGCAATATTGCCTTCTGGGTCGATCACCAGCTTGGTGGGGAAGCCGCTGATGTTGTAGGTTACGGTGAGGTCTTTGCCTTCTTCCGTTCCGTTGATGACATTGGTCCACGGCAGCTCGTATTTAGCTACGGCTTCTTTCCATTTTTCTTCGGTGTCGCCACAGTCAATACCTACTACTTCCAGCTTGTTCTTGTATTTGGTATACATTTTCTTCATTTCGGGTATGCCCTTGATACACCAGCCGCACCAGGACCCCCAGAAGTCGAGTACGACATACTTGCCTTTGAGTGAAGAAAGGGTGAAATCCTTACCGTCGAGCGCTTTCAGCGTGAAGTCGGGCGCCGGCTTTCTTTCCTGAATAAATTCGGCAGCTTTCTTCTTGGCGATGATGGATTCGTAACGGTCGGACACTTCCTTGTATCTGTTTTTGAGCGCCCCGTTTTTTACTTGGTCGCTGAATTTGTCATACAGTTCGGTACCGCATTCAGGACGGAAATAATAGAGCAGGAAGAGTGCTACGTCTGATTCGGGATGGGCTGTTACGTAATCCTTGATTCCTGTCTGATACATGCTGTCGAGAGTTTTATATTCCTTTTGGATGACCTCCATGCTGTCGTTGAGCTGTCCGGATTTCTGCAAGGAGATGATTCTCTTTTGAAGGTCAGCCTGCTTTTGGTTGGTTTCTTTGAGCACGGCAATCGTGTTAAATTCTTTGTAGAAGTCGTTGCCGGTCACTTCATACTCGTCGAAAGACCCCTTGACGGTAACGGGAGTGTTCGGCTGCATCAACACGCTGATGGGGCGCATGTTGAAAGCTTGCATGGACCCGTCTGGATTGCGTTTGGGTAACCGATAGAAAGATACGAGTCCGGCCACAGAGTCGGTAAACTCATAAGTAAAGGCTCCGTTGGGAGCTGCGAGGGTGTCGGTCTGTCTTTTGTAGGAAACAAGCACCGTGTCATTGGCTTGCATGCCGCTCAGTTCTGCGGTGAGTACGGCTTTTCTTTCACCGCAACTGGCTATGAGTACAGCGGCACAGGCCAGTAAGAAAAATTTTTTCATTTGTAAATCAATATTGTTTTTTAGTGAGGCAAAAGTACGCTTTTTTCCTTTTCTATCTCTTTTACTTGCTGAAATATTTCGCTGAAAAAGAGAAAAAGCGTGTTTCACTTTTGGCTCTTCTGCTGATAGGAAGGTTTTGCAATGGAGGATAAACGTGGCTTGTTTCTCGGAAAAGTCTCTGTTTTATCCTATTTTTGTTATAATAGGTTGCGGCTCGGCATAGTCCAAATTTGAAAACGTTGTTTTCATTTGTCTCTGCTCTCGCCTTTCACTATCTTTGCCTTTGCAAAGGAAATTGGAAAATCGGTCCGATTATGATGGGTAATTTTTTGTTTACGCCGGATGTGTTTGTCTGGATGATTGCTGTGGGGGTATTATTGCTGTTGCGGGCGGTAATCTGCCTGCCCCTCTATGGCCGTCCTCTTCGGTTTTTGAAAAAGGCTTCGGAGGGGAAAGTCTCTTATGTGTCGTCGCTTCCCGGGGTATCGGTGATTGTCTATGCGCAGAACGATGCGGAAAATCTGCAATCTTTCTTGCCGGATATCCTGAAACAGCATTATCCCGCCTTTGAGGTGATTGTAATCAATGACGGTTCTACCGACCACACCAAAGAGGTGATGATGAATTTACAGAAAGAGTATCCGCATCTTTATCAGACCTTTATTCCGGAAGAGTCGCGCAACCTGAGCCGCAAGAAATTGGCTTTGACCTTGGGGGTCAAGGCTGCCCGATATGATATTGTACTGCTGACCAACGCCAACTGTCGCCCGGTATCGGCGCGGTGGATAGAGACGATGGCGCGGAATTTCGTGCCGGGGACGGAGATGGTGCTGGGGTACGGCTGTTTCGGCTGTAAAAAGCAGTCGGGCGACTCTTACCGGATGATGGACCGGCTTGCCTGGGCATTGCGCTACCTGTCGTATGCCATTAAAGGGCGGCCCTACATGGGATCGGGGGTTAACCTGGCCTACCGGAAAGCGCTCTTTTTCGAGCACAAGGGATTCTCCGATCACCTGAACCTCCATTTCGGCGATGACGACCTGTTTGTCAACAAGGTCTCTACCCGTACCAATACCCGGGTGGAACTCTCTCCCGAGAGCCGGGTAGAGGAGCTGTTCGACGATAACCGCCAGGCGTGGGTAGAACAGAAGTTGCGGTACGGTTTTACGGCCCGTTTCCTTCGACACGCACCCCGTCTTTTCGGGGCGTTCGAGTGGATAACGCGTTATGGCTTCTTTGCGCTGGTGGGATGGGCCCTTTATAAAGGGTTTTCTAATCCGATTTTCTGGGTGCTTGGCGGGTCGGTGCTGTTGTTGCGTTTCGTGGTCTTACTTTGGGTAGGCTACCGGATAAAACGATATTTCCCGCTTCGCAACCTGCCGGGCGCACTGCTGCTGTTCGACCTTTTTCAACCGATTGTCGATCTCTATTACCGGTGGGTCGGGGCGATGAATAAAAAGAAAAATTATACCTGGAAAAAGAAATAAGGACAATCATTAACCTAAAACCGGCCGTTGAATCCTAAGATACCTGAATCGGTTGCCCGAATGGAAAAGACTCGTTATCTTTGCCGGTATGATGAAACTGGTAGTTGAAAAATTGGGACGGTTTTGCAAAACGCATCGCTCGCTGCTGTGCCTGCTGGTGTTGGCTGTTGGTGTGTGGCTGATACAGTCGTCGCCGGTGCTGGGCGAGGCCTATTCCCGTTACCTCTATCCGGTTGTAGCTACGGTGCTGACGGCGGTTTCGCGCTTCGTTCCCTTTTCGCTGTACGACCTGTTAATTGTAGCGGCGGTAGCTGGAATGGTATTGGTGCTGGTCGGGGTAGCGTTGCGACGCCTCTCGTGGAGAAAGGCGTTGAAGGGGGTATTTTATACCGTCGGCTGGTTGTACGTGGCCTTTTATTGGCTGTGGGGGATGAACTATTTCCGGCAGAATTTCTACGTGCGCAATCAGTTGCCCCGCACCGAGGTGTGCGACTGGCTCTATTTCGATTTTACCCGCGACTATATCATGCAGTACAACCAGTCGGTCTCCCTTGCCGGAGAGCCGGATACGGCCCTGCTGCGTCCTCTCTCGAAAGAGGGGTATGAACGGTTGAGCCGGCAGCTGAAAATATACCCTCCCTATTGGGCAGCGCAGCCCAAACCCATGCTGTTGAGCCGCGTGATGGCGAAGATGGGAATCAAGGGCTATATCGGGGCCTACTTTAACGAACCGCTGGTGAGTACCTGTCTGCTGCCCCATGAGTATCCGTTTACCTATCTCCACGAGATGGCCCATGTCATGGGGATCAGCAGCGAGGCGGAGGCCAATCTGTACGCATTTCTGATTGGGTCGGAGTCGGGCGATGCCGCGGTGCGGGCCAGTGCCTATTCCGCCCTGTTCGGCTATGTCATGGGCAACGCCCGCCGTATCTTGTCGCCGGAGCAGTATCAGGAGCTGTTGGAGATGGTCTCTCCGCAGGCCCGGGAGCTGTACGAGAAAGAGTACGAACACTGGCGCAATCTCTACTCCTCTACGTTGGGCGATGTGCAGGAGCGGTTGTATGACTGGTTTTTGAAAAACAACCGCGTAACCTCCGGTACGCAAAACTATTCCGAAGTAATCGGGTACCTGCTCGCTTATCGGCAGCGTTTTCCGTAGCCGGTTGGTTTGTCAGGAAGGGCCATTTTATCTATTCTTCTACTATTTTCTTTATTATCCCCTCCTTGCCGTTATCTCTTTTCCAAGTCGTTGTAGAGCGATTGCAACAGGGCTTTCCCCTGGTCGAGATGGGCGTTGTCTGTCGCTCCGTACTCGTCGAAGGGCTGGCCGGCTTCGCAGTCGAAAATGGCTTTTCCCTGGGGCGTGATGAATCCGAAGCCATCCTTGAAGGTGTAGAAGGCGAAGTGGGGAGAGCGGGGATTCAGCAGGTCTTTGCTGAAAATGTATTCTGAACGTTCTATCCCCAACTGGGTCAGCAGGGTGGCGGCCAGGTCTATCTGCGACCCGATGGTCTCTACCGTCCGGGGCTCCTGGATGGCACCCCCTACGAACAGCATCGGTATCTGGTACCGCTCGGGCGAGGCGTTGGAGATGTCGTACGGGTAGCGCATGGCGTGGTCGGGGACTAAGACGATGACGGTGTTGTCCCAGTATTTGGATTGTTTGAATTCGTCGATGAATACTCCCAGGCAGCTGTCGGTATAGGCTACCGAGTTCAGGTACTCCTGGTCGAGGCGGTGGAAGGGGACCTCGAACGGCTCGTGGCTGCTGAGCGTAAGCAGGATTTTGCAGAAGGGTTCTTTTTGTTCGGTTTTCAGGTCGTCGGAGAGTTTCCTGAAAACAAACTCGTCATGCGCGCCCCACTTCATCATCCGGTCTTTGAGCGGGAAATCCTTGTCGGAGATGATTCGGTCGATGCCCATCGAGACGAAGTAGGAGCGCATATTGGTAAAGTCGGCATCACCTCCGTAAAAGAAAGAGAGGTCGTACCCGTTCTCTTTCAGCGATTTGGGTATGGAGGGCAGGTGCTGGCTCTTGGCCGGGTATTTCATGATGGAGGTGGTGGGTTGTGCCGGATAGCCGCTGAAAATGGATACCAGGCCGCGGTCTGTCCGGAACGAGTTTGCATAGAGGTGGTCGAAGAGTACTCCTTTGCTGCACAGCCGGTTCAGGGTGGTGGCCACGTTCGGGATTCCGCCCAGCGGCTCTACCACTTTCGACATGAAACTTTCCAGTACGATGAAGATGATGTTGGGCCGTTTGACGGTAAAGAGCGGGGTGATGCTGTCTGCCGGCGTCGCCTCCTGCAACTCCTGGAAGAGGGCGGCCGCCCGGGGTTCGTCGAAGAAACGGTACTGCTGGTCGAAGGCCTTGTCGCGGGTCAGGGCATCCAGAAAACTGAAACAGGGGTTTATCGCAGCGTGGTTCAACTCCATCTTTTCGCTGAAATATACTTTCCCCACGTTCATGGTCGATACGGTGAATCCGCCCCGGATGGGGATAAACAGCAAGGCGGTAAGCAGGAACAGGACGATGGCCGAAAGGGGTTTCCGGCGGGCGGGTTCGAGCCGCTTCCACCCTTTCAGAATCAGGTGCCGGAACAGCGCGATGAGTCCGGCTATCGTAGCCAGGATGGCGATGGTGCCACCTATCAGTTGCCCTGTCTGGGCACTTGCCAGGGCGCTTTGGGGAGAGTTGAGGTAGAACAGGGGAGTGGTGTCTAACCGAAATCCCCAGTATCCGTACAGGACGATGTCGCTGATCCAGATCAAGGCCAATACGACGGAGATGAGGATGAAGTATGCCGAGGCCACCTTTCGGGTGATGCGTGCTCCCAGCCAGACGGAGGCGAGCAGCAGCAGTCCGGGCAGAGCGGTCAGGTAACCGGCGATGGAGAGGTCCAGTATCAGGCCGTGCCCTACCACGCGCAACCACTGGGAGAGGGGGAAAGCTCCGTAGATGGAGGGGTAGCAGAGCATGAATACCACTTTGAGCACTGCGGCCAGCAGCACGAACAGGCAATATGTTTTGAGAAAGAGGTAGATTCTTTGTTTCATGTCGGGTCGGTTTGTGGTGGGTTGTTTTTTATTCGGACACGGGGGTGTACCGTCGTCCTTGCCAGGTGTCGCGCTCTTCGAGCCGTTTGGTCAGCCGGGCGGTAAATACGTGGTTTTTGAGGCCCCAGTCGGGGGCAATCAGCAGCTGGGGGGGCGATTGCGAGATGAATCGCTCTACGACGATCTCCGGCCGCAGCCGTTCGATGAAATCGATGCAGAGCTCGATGTACTGGTCGGCGGTGCAGAGTTGGAACTGTTCCGGGTGTTGGGCGTATTGGGTAGCCATCCGTGTGCCACGGATCAGTTGGAGCTGGTGCAGTTTCAGCGTGGTAAGGGGCAGCTGCGACAACCGCCGGGCGTGTTCCAACAAGGCCGCGCGGCTCTCTCCCGGCAATCCCAGTATCAGGTGCCCTCCGGTCAGGATTCCGCGCCGGGCGGTACGGGTTACGGCCGATACGGTATCTTCGTACGTATGTCCCCGGTTGATTTGTCGCAGGGTCTGGTTGTCGGTCGATTCGATGCCGTATTCAACCAGAACGAAGGTCGTTTTCGAGAGCGAGGCCAGGTAGTCGAGCAGC
>DVNA01000020.1 GCA_018714665.1 Candidatus Gallibacteroides avistercoris
GATTCTAAAAGGAGAGGTCGGTCAGTCCATTCGGGATGTGTTGAATTTCCCCATACCCCGGTTACCTCAAAATGAACCCTATTTTACCATTTCTCAAACATCCTTCGATAAATTCAACGATTTGTTGAAACCTGTACGTAATATTGTGATGGTTGAGGTCGATCAAGAGATAAAATCTCCTCAGTTCTCTTACAGTAAAGATCTCTGGGCCAACGGACAGGTAGTTTTACGGATAAAGGCTCCGGACAAGATACAACTGAAAGAGAGCATCGACCAGAATAAATGGCGTATTATCCATTTCTTGAATAAAGCCGAGCGCGAAAGACAAATAGCGTGGTTGAAAAAAAATACAGACCAAATAGCCAATGATCGGTTATACGAGCAGATGAACGTATTGCTTACCCTTCCCGACGATCTGGGAAAAATAAAACAGGGAGACAATTTCTTTTGGACCTCGAACGGTGCATACAAACGTCGTACAGATTATGTCGTATATGCCGTTCCGTATAACTCGGTTTCGCAGTTGGATCCGGAAAACTTGATTGTTTTACGCGATTCGGTGATGAAGGCAAATATCCCGGGAGGTCCCGAAGGATCGTATATGACGACCCATAAAAAGGTGTTGCCGCCAATTGCCCGCATTGTGAATCTGAACAATGCCTATTGCGTAGAGATGCGTGGTTTGTGGGAGATGGAGGGCGACATCATGGGAGGGCCCTTTATCAGCCTTTCCCAGGTGGATGAGCTCAACCAACGGTTGATAACGGCCGAAGCATTCGTATATGCACCGGAGATGGAAAAAGCCGACCTGGTCCGTAAGATGGAAGCCGTATTATATACGTTGAAAGTACCCCAGAAAATGAATCTGGAAGAGATAACCGTCGAAGTAGATTCTATACAACAGATAAATTAAAAACATCAAATAATGTCACAAAATCATAAAATAAAGGTTGGTATAACGCAGGGAGATATAAATGGAATAGGGTATGAAGTGATTCTGAAAACCCTCTCGGATTCGCGTATTACAGAGATGTGTACGCCGGTCGTGTACGGTTCACCCAAAGTGATGGCATACCATCGCAAGGCCCTTGACTTTCCTGCGATGAATTTTAACATAGCTGCCGACGCCTCGGCAGTGTTGCCTTCCCGGTTGAACATTATCAACTGCATGGACGAAGAGGTACGGGTAGAATTGGCCAAGTCCACCCCGCAAGGAGGCGAAGCCGCCTACCTGGCATTGGAAGTTGCTGTTTCCGATATGGAAAAAGGGTTGATCGATGTGCTGGTTACGGCCCCGATCAATAAAAATAATATCCAGTCCGATAATTTTTCGTTTCCCGGACATACTGAATACCTTGAATCCCGATTGGGAAAAGGAGCCCGATCGCTGATGATCCTCATGTGTCAGGATCTCCGGGTTGCATTGGTGACGGGACATATCCCGTTGTCGGAGGTTCCCAAACAGGTAACCAAAGAAAAAATCCTTGAAAAGCTGCAAATCTTCCATACCTGCCTCAAACAGGATTTTCAGGTTGTCAAGCCCCGTATTGCAGTATTGTCGATGAATCCCCATGCCGGAGACGGCGGATTATTGGGAACAGAAGAGGCAGATACCATCGTCCCGGCCATGAAGGAGGCCGAAGCTGCCGGCATACTCTGCTTTGGACCCTATGCCGCAGACGGTTTTTTCGGGTCCGATCACTATAAAAAGTTCGATGGCGTATTGGCCATGTACCACGATCAGGGGTTGGCCCCGTTCAAGGCTATCGCCATGGAAAACGGCGTAAACTTTACCGCCGGACTTCCCATCGTACGCACCTCCCCCGATCACGGTACCGCATACGATATAGCCGGACAGAACCTCGCTTCCGAAGCCTCTTTCCGACAAGCCCTATATACAGCCATTGACATATACACTAACCGGAAAAATTATGCCGAAATGTCAGCTAACCCGTTGAGAAAACAATATTTCGACAAGAGTGGCGATAAAGAGGTACTCGATTTACAATCTGAACCGAAAGACGATTAAAGAACATCTCTGCAAGAAAAAAAATGATATATAAAGAATTATTGGCAAAAAACTCAAACAACTTGTAAAGTTTTTTTAGTTTGTATTGACATAAAAAAGGAATTGTTAAAGCCAATAATATCTTTTGATTAGAATGTAAAAATAGAGACATTTGTCTGTTTTTTTAGTAAAAAAATATGATGGACTTTGCTATTATAGCCGCAGGCGAAGGATCGCGATTGGTAGAAGAGGGGGTCTCTCTACCCAAACCGCTGGTAAAGATTGGCGGCGAACCCATGATAGACCGTCTGGTAAAACTGTTTATGGCGCAGGATGCCGAAACCGTACATATTATAGTGAACCGGGAGATGGTAGAAGTTCAGGAGCATATAAAAGCACTGGCCAAACACTATCCGATACGTCTGGTGGTGAAGTCTACGCCCAGTTCCATGCACAGTTTCCATGAACTGTCCGAAGGGATAACGTGCGACAAGTTTTGCCTTACCACAGTCGATACCATCTTTCGGGAAGAAGACTTTGCCGCTTACGTGAAAGCTTTTGCCGCCACCTCCGGAATCGATGGGTTGATGGGAGTAACCTCTTATATCGATGACGAAAAACCGTTGTATGTAGAAGTGGATGCCGACAATCGAATAGTGAATTTTAGGGACGTCGATTATGACGGTTCAAAATACATCTCAGGAGGCATTTACGGATTGACCCAGGCAGCCATACCGGTGTTGAAGCAATGTATTGCCGAGGGAGTTTCGCGTATGCGTAATTTTCAACGCCGTTTGGTGACAGAGGGATTGAACCTGAAAGCCTATCCATTTACCAAGATAATCGATGTAGATCACGCCTCGGATATAGAAAAAGCCCAAAGATTCTTGCGTTGAAGCAACGATAGAAAGGATCAATACAAAATCGAATGAAAAAGACCATTTTAGCCGGAGTACGGCGAGAAAACAGATATTCGCCCAACCATGTGGGCAACGATGCTGCGATATTTAATTTGACAGCCTCTTATCTACGGGAGTCGGGGTACGAAGTGAAAGAATACGAGGAGTCCGCATTCGTAGATTCCCCGATCAAGGAACGTATAATTTTCAATATGTCCCGATCGGAAGAGGCTATAAAAAAGTTACAGCGGCTCGAAGATGAGGGATGTATCGTTGTAAATTCCGGTTATGGCATTGAAAATTGTACCCGGGAAAAGATGACAAACCTGTTGATACAGCATCGTATCCCATATCCTGAGAGCCTTATTGTAGATACCTCGTCACCTATTGTGGCGCTGTTGCAGGAAAAAAATATGCAGCAATGTTGGTTGAAACGGGGCGATTTCCATGCCATACACAAGGAGGATGTCAGTTTTGCCCGTCATCCCGAGGAAGCACAAAGTATTTTGCAGGAGTATGCCATGCGGGGAATAGGCCGGGCCGTAATTAACCGTCATTTGGTAGGCGATTTGATTAAATTTTATGGTGTACGGGGGAGCGATTTCTTTTATTGGTTCTATCCGTTTGATTTGCATCACAGCAAATTCGGGCACGAGCAGATAAACGGCAAGGCTACCGGAATACCGTTCTCGGTAGAAGAGATGCGTGAAATCTGTTCCGAAGCCGCTACCGCCCTGCATGTCGAGATATATGGCGGTGATTGCATTATCTCCCCCGATGGAGAGATTCGTATCATAGACCTGAACGATTGGCCCAGTTTCGCCCCGTGCCGTGAAAAAGCCGCACCCTATATCGGGAAAGCCATAGAACAGATCATAAAAAATACCCTTGTACCATCCTCTGTGGAAACAGTATAGCCGTATGGAAAAGAAAAATCAAAAAACAACCTTGAAGTCCACACTCAAATCCCTGGATACGGAAGAGACTATCGACTTGCTGTTTTATCGGCCTATCGGATACGGATGGGCTCTTTTGTGTCGGAAGTTGGGCATTGTGCCCAATGCCGTAACCATCGTCTCCATTTTTATCGGTATTGCCGGAGGTGTTTTGTTGGGGTATGCCGATTTGACCTACAACGTAGTCGGTATGGCGTTGATTGTTTTGGCAAACTCGTTGGATAGTGCCGACGGGCAGTTGGCCCGAATGACTGGAAATTTCTCTCGCATAGGGCGTATTTTGGATGGATTCTGCGGAGATTTGTGGTTTATAACCATCTACATATCCTTATGCATTAAGATGATGCATCAGGGATGGGGAGCTTATGTATTTGTATTGGCTGCCGTTGCCGGGATTTTTCACGCCCGACAAGCCTCCATGGCCGACTATTACCGGAATTTCCATCTTTACATGATAAAGGGCAAGAACGGGTCAGAACTGGACGAATCCTCCAAGTTGAAAGAACTGGATCAGGCATTGCCCTGGAAACACAACTTCTGGAAAAAAGCCATGTCGTTTTTTTATATCCGTTATACCCGGGGACAAGAAAGGGTATCCCCCTCCATGCAGGCATTGCGTCGGCTGATGAAACAGCAGTATGGAGACGATATCCCCGATTGGTTGAGAACCCAGTTCCGTCAGCAGAGCAAGCCGTTGATGAAATATACCAATATCCTGTCGTTCAATACCCGCATCATTGTTCTCTTCATTTCGGTATGGGCAGATCTTCCGTGGATTTATTTCGTCTTTGAATTGACCGTGCTGAATCTCCTGTTGATTTATATGATATACAGTCACGAACGTATTTGTGCCTATTTTGTAAACAAAATAAAAACGGAAAAGAGATGGAAAGATTGTGCGGAGTAAAAGGCCTTATTTTCGATTATGGAGGAACGATCGACTCCAACGGACTCCATTGGTCCGAGGTGTTGTGGACGGCTTACCGACAGGTAGGAGTTCCGGTAGAAAAGTCTCCGTTTCGCGATGCCTATGTCTTTGGCGAGCGTTCGTTGGCTACCCATCCGTATATTCTTCCCGAGCATAATTTTTACGACGTATTGAAGGCGAAGGCCTCGTTACAGATACAGTACCTCATAGAAAACGGTTATTTGGAGAATCGGGAGTCGGTCCGTCAGTTTGCAACGTCCGTAGCCGGCGTTTGCTATGAGTCGGCCCGCACTACAACAGCAAAGGCCCGGGAACTCATCTCCCTCTTGTATGAAAAGTATCCGTTGGTGATGGTTTCCAATTTCTACGGGAATATCCACACCGTATTGGACGACTTCGGCCTGTCGCCCTATTTTAAAACCGTCATAGAGTCGGCCGTAGTAAAAATCCGCAAACCCGATCCTGCCATATTTGCTTTGGGCGTGGAGGCATTGGGCTTTCGTCCAGAAGAGACTGTTGTTGTTGGAGACAGTTATAAAAAAGATATTCTGCCGGCGCAGTCTATCGGATGTCAAACCATCTGGTTGAAAGGAAAAGGGTGGACAGCCGAAGAAGATGCCCAGACCCATAAACATATTGTGTATAATTTTGTTGATTTAAAAGATTTGTTGTTATAAATTTTTCTCAAACAAGGGAAATACGTGTAGATTTTAACTAAAAAAACGAACGTCTCAACGAATAATTGTTACATTTGTATGTCAGATTTATAAAATACGGAAACAGATAATAAGTCAAAAATTATAAAATCGTTAATTCTCAACTTGCAAAAGTTGTATAAAACAAAGAAGAAATGGAAAAAATGAACGTAAAAGAAGCCAACGGAAAACTTGGCGTATTGGTAGTCGGCGTAGGCGGAGCCGTAGCATCGACTTTCATTGTTGGTACATTGGCAGTTCGTAAAGGGTTGGCAAAACCGATAGGCTCTATAACCCAGTTGGCAACCATGAGACTTGGAAAAAGAAACGAAAACAGATTCCCGAAAATAAAAGATGTAGTTCCTTTGGCAAAGCTTGACGATCTTGTATTCGGAGGTTGGGATATTTTTGAAGAAAATGTCTATGAAGCAGCCAAAAACGCAGAAGTATTGTTGCAAAAAGACTTGGATGGCGTAAAAGATGAACTGGAAGCCATCAAACCCATGAAAGCCGCTTTCGATCAGAATTTCGTTAAACGTCTGCACGGAACGTGGGTAAAAGAGGCTGCTACCCGTTGGGATTTGGTTCAGCAGTTGCGCGAGGACATTCGTAACTTCAAGGCTCAAAACCACTGCGACCGTCTCGTTGTTATCTGGTGTGCCAGTACAGAAGTCTATCTACCGATGGGCGAAGTGCACAAAGACCTGGCTAAATTGGAACAGGCCATGAAAGAGAACAGCAGCGAAATAGCACCCAGTATGTGCTATGCGTATGCCGCCATTTCAGAAGGTGTTCCGTTTATCAACGGAGCTCCCGCATTGACGGTTGATATGCCTGCCATGTGGCAACTGGCCGAAAAGATGAACGTGCCTATCTGCGGGAAAGACTTCAAAACCGGCCAGACGATGATGAAGACCGTTCTGTCTCCGATGTTGAAAACCCGTATGCTCGGTCTGAACGGTTGGTTCTCTACCAATATTCTTGGAAACAGAGACGGAGAAGTATTGGACGATCCGGACTCTTTCAAGACCAAGGAGGTGAGCAAGCTCTCCGTTATCGATACCATTCTGCAACCCGATTTGTATCCGGAACTTTACGGAAACATTTACCACAAGGTACGCATTAACTACTATCCTCCCCGTAAGGATAACAAAGAGGGATGGGATAACATCGATATCTTCGGATGGATGGGTTACCCGATGCAATTAAAAGTCGATTTCCTGTGCCGCGATTCCATCTTGGCAGCACC
>DVNA01000231.1 GCA_018714665.1 Candidatus Gallibacteroides avistercoris
TGGCTTGTTTTTGGGGGAATATTCGTCGCATTGGAATATTTCGTAGGGGGACTTCTGCTGTGCCTTACCATAATCGGTATCCCGTTCGGGATACAGGTCTTTAAACTGGGAATTTTGTCTCTCTGGCCGATGGGTCATTCGGTTGTCGGCGAGAAGTATGCAGGCGGATGCCTCTCCTTATGTATGAATATCTTGTGGATATTGGTAGGTGGCATCTGGATTGCTGTCAGCCACTTGCTATTGGGTGTGTTGTTTTGTATTACACTCATTGGCATACCATTCGGCATACAACATTTCAAACTGGCGGGATTGGCCTTAACCCCTTTTGGCAAGGATATAGAATAGAAGCTCGGTTACCAGTCCAGTTCTTTCAACATTCGGTATGTTTCGACTTGTGCCCGTAGCGGATCTTTTCCGTTATGCTGATAAATGTTTTGTAAGTTCTCGTCTATCAAACACATTTTCTGGTTATCGTTTAGCTGTAAAAGCAAGGCTTGTTTAATCACATTTTTTATTTGCGGGTTGTAAATCGGGAAAGCCGTTTCTATACGGCGGGTCAGATTCCGTTTCATCCAGTCGGCCGAGGAGAGGTATATCTCTTCTTTCCCTCCGGCGTAGAAATACCAAACACGGGCGTGTTCCAGAAACTGATCTACCAATCGGAAGAGCCGGATATTACGGCTGTACGGTTGGTTGGGGACCAGGCAGCAGATACCCCGTACGATGATCTCAATCTGTACTCCCGCTTCACTGGCATCGTACAAGGCATTGATCATCTCCTTGTCTTGCAATCCATTCACTTTCAGTATTACGTGGGCTTTCCGTCCGGCACGGGCCTCTTCGGCTTCACGAAGCAGTTTCGATTTTAGTTCTTCCACCATATTGAAAGGAGAAACCAACAGTGTTTTAAAGTCGGTCGTTTTGTTTTCGCCTTCCAGCAGAGAAAAAAAGAGTTTCAGCTCGTTTATGATGCCGGAACGTCCTGTAAACAATCCCATGTCTGAATAACTTCGGGCTGTTTTTTCGTTAAAGTTCCCGGTGCTCAGGTATGCCGTATCTGCGGCAGAACCTGGAAGGTTTCGGATGACAAGGGCAATCTTGGCATGAACTTTCAATCCCGGTTGGCTATACACGATACGAATTCCGGCTTGTTGCATCTTTTCGGAGGTTTCTATGTTGTTCTCTTCGTCGAAACGGGCTTTTAATTCCACGTAAACGGTAACCCGTTTCCCATTCTTGGCGGCGGTGATGAGAGAATGAATTACTGCCGAATTTTCTGCTACCCGATATTGGGTGATTTTAATCTCTTTTACATTCGGATCGTAAGCCGACTCGGCCAAAAAACGGATTAAATAGTCGAAAGAGTGGTATGGATAGTGTAACAGGACATCCTGTTGTTTGATGACTTCATAAATGGAGTTGGCCCGGTCAAATGTTGTAACGCGTAACGGTTTCGGGATCTCTTCCGTCAGAGTGCGTTGGGTAGGATTGGGTAATTTTATCAGATCTTCGAGTGTCCGGTACGGACCTGCCGGAATGCATCTGTTCGGAGCTATCTGGTACGCTTCGCACAAAAGAGAGAGAAACTCCTGGGGCATACGGGAGTCATAAACCAACCGGTTGGGGGTTCCTAATTTACGCTTGTTTACATTCTTGCGTATTTCGTCCACCAGGTTGTTTCCGGTAGCGTTTATGGTGAAATCGGCATCGCGCGATATTCGGATACAGTAATGCGAGTCGATAACAAATCCCGGAAATATGGTAGGAAGATTTTTGGCAATCAGGTCCTCGACAAACATCAAATAATGTTGTTCTCCTTTGGTAGGCAATTCGATAAATCGGGGAACCTTGGCGTATGGAATCTTGATCAGAGCATAATAGGGTTTTTGTTCAGAGGTATCCGGTAGAGCCTTTTTATAAAGTCGGATAATGAGGTAGAGCCTTTTGTCGCGCAAGAAAGAGTGTATGTCGTCTTTTAAAATCAACACCGGTTGCAGGTAGGGGAAAATCTCTTCGTCAAAATAGGTTCGGATAAACTCTTCGTGTATGGGGAGTATCTCTCCGCCTTGATAAAGCGTGATACCGTTTCGGGCTAACGAGGGCAGTATCTGCTTGGTAAAGATGCGGTCATAGATAAGTTGTTGCTTTTCTACTACGGCATTGATTTCATTGAGGGTCTCTTCTGCTTTTTGTTTTTCTTGTTCATCCGTCTCTTTTTGCTGGATGGTATGGCGGTGTTCCGATACCCGGATACGGAAAAATTCTTCGAGGTTGGAGGAGTATATTGACAGGAATCTGATTCTGTCGAACAGTGGTAAGGATTCGTCCTGCGCTTCCATCAAAACCCGGAAGTTGAACGATAGCCAGCTGATGTCCCGTTTAAAAAATATTCTCTCTTTTCCCATCTTCTGTCTGTATTTCTTTAATCGAGATGTAAATATATACAAATATTTGACTGTAAAAGAATATTCTCTATTTTTGTTTATCGTAAAAAAACAACAACCATTGTATGAGGAAAATAGGGCTTCTGTCAGATACCCATGCCTGTTGGGACGACCGTTACGAAAAATATTTTCAATCCTGCGACGAAATTTGGCATACCGGCGATATTGGTTCGACCGAGTTGTTGGATAAACTCGAATCCCTGAAACCGGTAAGAGCCGTATATGGAAACATCGATGGGCAGGATCTCCGCATACGTGTTCCCAAACACCAACGGTTTCAAATAGAGGAGGTCGATGTCTGGATGACCCATATCGGAGGTTATCCCGGACGCTACGACCGGACGGTTATCCCGCAAATCTATTTACATCCTCCTAGACTGTTTGTGTGCGGACATTCACACATCCTGAGGGTGTTGTATGACAAGACCTTGAAGTTGCTGTATATCAATCCGGGCGCAGCCGGGAAATACGGTTTTCATAAAAAACGAACCTTGGTTCGTTTTGTGATAGAAGGGGCTGATATAAAAGATTTGGAGGTGATTGAGTTGGGCGAGAACGGTTGAGAACAAAAGGATAGAACGGCTCGGGAAAAAAGTGCGAGATAGACCATCCGATGCTGAAATACCTTTTGTACGTTTGGTTTTCTGTTGTTCGAACGATGGGCAGGGTTAATCCCTCTTTGGGAAAGATCTCAGAGAAAAGCCGATAAAGAAGAGATGAAAGCCCATTTTATAAGGTCGTAAATCGCATCGTGTTTTAAAGAAGAGAGATTCCTGCCAATGAATTTTTTCAAACCTAATCGGTCCTTCTTTTTTACCATTTCTACAACCTGTTGGGTTTGTGGTGAAGATAAATCTATTTGGGGATTGGTTTGAATCTTCTCCAACAGTTCGTCAAAGTTGATTTGGGCAATCAGACAGTTGAAGTCCTCTATGATATATTTGTTGTTAATGTCCTTAATAATTTCGTAAAGGTTTCGGTACTCTTCTTGTGCGAACGAATCGTCTATTTTAAAAGCCAAGTGGACGATGGGACATTGTTCTATGTCGAACCGTTCTCCTTTTAACAGCTTATTGAGCGATTTTTTCAAGAAGGATACGACCTTCTCTTTTTCCACGTCTGGGTTGTCGGTATTCTGGGATAAGAATTTCAACGCATGAATCAATGCCTGCTTTTCGGCATGGATGCGTAAAAGGGCAGTACGTAAATTCAGGCAGAATCTGAATGCTTCCGTTCCGGCGGTTTCCCGGTTGATTATCCAACAGGGAATTCCTTGATATTGGGTATAGTATAGCTTGATGAATGGGTCCCATTCTCCGCTTACCGTTTCCAGGGTGTCGAAACAGTCATACAAGCCGTTTGCCATAACCTCGTTGTCGAACAGTTCGACCATGCAGATAGGAGTTCCTTTTCCCACCCAATAGGCATTGACCCGGTTGAGGGCATTGTGTTTGCTGGATGCGTTCAGGTACAGTTGTGCCAGGTGTTTCCCTGCATTTGAAAGGCGCGTAAGCTGAACTCCTCCGCACATATCGTTTATTCCAGCTGTCAGGTTTAGATGATATTGCAGAACATCAGATAGAAAATTCCGGCTATTTGGAATTCCCTTACAGATGACGTAACTGGATTTGTTCTCAAATTTACACAACAGATACCCGTCAGAATAGAAACGATTTTCGTCGTTTTTAAATCGGAAGAATGAGGGATGTTGAGCCGATTCTTCCCGGATGATTTTTAGTGCATGGTTCGCCGCACAATAATTGTTCTCGCCACAACAGTAAAAGTCGCGGTAGATGTGGCGTTTCTTCATGGCTCCGAAATAACGGATAAATTCGTTTGGGTCAGGCGAGGAGAAATAAGGTTTGCTTATTTTGTGCGACTGGCTTATAAACAACCTGTAATCGCAAATGGGTAGTTGTGTCGTGATTAACATTGTAGCAGTCATTAAAATAATGGAGAGAGAATTAAAATCTCTCTCCATTTTAGGGCATAAACCTTATCGTTTTCTATATAGTAGTATCACAAACGCATTCACATCAAAGGAATGCAAAAAAAAGAATTCTTCGTTTGAAACAGCAGTGATAATTGTCGCCCTTTTGATTGAATTATGCTTTCATAATCCGTTATATACAAATCAAAGGCTGAATCTCCCGATCAGAATCTGTTACAAAGGTAGTAAAAGTTTTCGGATTTTACAACTGCCTTTCTACAATTCAAGTTTTTTCGGTTTACCCTCCTTTGCTGTATATGTTCTTTTTTGTCGGGTCCGGGGGTTGACACAATGGTGTCTATTACTTCATAAAGACAAAATAGACGGCTAAAATCAAACAAGCAAAGGCAGCAACGTGGTTCCAGTGGAGAGCCTCTCCTTTGAATAAAAGCGTAGAAAAAAGGGTGAATACGACAAGAGTGATAACTTCCTGGATAACTTTTAGCTGCATTAAGCTGAAAGGTCCTCCGTTTCCGTTGAATCCGATCCGGTTGGCCGGTACCTGGCAGGAGTATTCGGCCAAGGCAATACCCCATGAAAATAGAATTACGGCAAATAGAGGCCAGTTTGAGATAATTTTCATCTCTTGCAGTTTTAAATGTCCATACCATGCCAGTGTCATAAAGATGTTTGACACGATCAAAAGAAGAATTGTATAAAAACCTATCATATTAAATTCTGTTTTATGTTTGTTTTTTCATTAAAAGGAAGGTATTCCGGTTGGATATGGGTCATGCTGCGCCACAAGCTGTAACGGGCCTGGGGATTCATCTGTTCCAGCTGTTGCAGGATGGATTTCATCCCCGGACGATTCGACGAGTGTTCGTGCGGACATCGTTTCTTTTGAGGGCGGAACGCCTTTATTCGGGCCAGCTCCTGAATCTGTTCTTCGCTAATCAGACACATCGGTCGGATGATTGTCATATCGAATTTCGACATCCTCAGTTTGGGCGGCATGGTAGAGAAAGATCCTTGAAAAGTCAGGTTCATCAACAGTGTTTGTAAAATATCGTCCTGATGGTGTCCCAGGGCAATTTTGTTGCAACCAAGCTCTTTGGCTATATCGAAAAGGGCTTTGCGGCGATACCAGGAGCAGAGAAAACAGGGCGATTTCCGTTTGTCTGTCGATGCGTCGAATGCTGTATCCTTGTTTACGAACGGTATACCCAACGCTTCGGTTTGCTGTTGTAAGTAAGAAGAGTCCGATTCGTATGCCACATTGTTCATGGAAATGTGTGCGGCAACCAACGAAAACCGGGGTTTGTAGATGCACATCCTGTGCCCTAACAAATCCAGCAAAGCCAACGAATCTTTTCCTCCGGAGAGGCCTATTAAAATTTTGTCATCCTCTTCGATCAGCCGGTACTCTTCGATGGCTTTTAGCAGAAGCCTTTCTAACTTCTTTATTAGCCGTAGATTTTCGATATTTTGTTCCATAATCAAAATTGGCTGCAAAAATACGACGATAATCGTTTGACCAACATTAATTTTCCAAAAATATTGTGTATCAGTATGCCATTTTTTTCATGGACGGTTGTTGACGAGAGTCCTTCGGTAAAATTTTTGAAAATTATAAATGGAGATTTCTGAAAAAAACATATCTTTGTTTCCCGAGATAATAGCGGTCTCCGGACCGTTAGAATGTAAAATAAACAAGAACATGATGAAAATGAATCTGTCAAAATCCATTTGTTTGTCTTTTATGGCATGGATAGTGGGTTGGTCTGTGGCGGCACAATCATTGGAAGAGGGGAAAAAATTATATAAAGAAGGAAAATTCGATCAAGCAGTAACCATATTTGAAAAGCAGATAAAAAAAACACCCAAGCAAGCAGCCCTGAATCAATGGTATGGGGCTTCCTTGTTTGAGACGGGACGATACGAAGAGGCTGAACCCTATTTACGCTTTGCCGCATCGAAGCGTATCCCCGAAGCCTATAAATATTTAGCCCGTTTATGTTTTGTTCTGTATCAGTTTGACGAAGGCCTCGAAAACTACGATCTTTATATAAAAACGCTGAAAAAAAATCAGGAAGCTATCGATGCTCTCCAACCGGAAATAGAAAAAATGAAGATGGGGAAACGTTTCTTGTCCAGAGTAGAAGAGGTTCAGATTATAGATAGCTTGATTGTCGATAAAAAAAATTTCTTCACCCATTTCAAAATGTCCCCCGAGTCGGGAAAAATATTTGATTACGGAACTTTTTTCGGTACGTCCGATGCCCCGGAGGGAGCTACCGTGTATCAGACCCAGCGAGGCGACAAGATTGTATATACCGATGTTCGGGAGGGGAACGGTTTTGATATATGTAGCCGTACCCGTTTGTCCGACGACAGTTGGAGCGAACCCAGTGTGATGCGGGGGCAGTTGAATACCTCGGCCAACGAAAAATATCCGTTTTTGTTGTCCGATGGCGTAACACTCTATTTTGCCTCCGATGGGGAAGAGTCGTTGGGGGGATACGATATCTTCGTTACCCGGTATGACTTGAACAACGATGCCTATTTAGCTCCTGAAAATGTAGGGATGCCATTCAACTCCGTTTTTAACGACTACATGATGGCCATCGACGAGATGAACAACGTCGGGTGGTTTGTTTCAGATCGTTATCAACCCGAAGGGCAATTGATAATTTACCTGTTTATCCCCAATGCCGAGAAGGTCGTATATCGGGGCGAAGACCAGGATATGGCACGTTCGTTGGCCCAGATAAGATCTATCAGGCAAACCTGGAAGCCGGATGTCTCGTATGATGAGCTGATAAACCGCATTATGAATATGCCTCAGGAAGAAAAGGCGACACCCAAAGGCGATTTCGAGTTTGTCATCAATGACAACACCGTATATATACGCTTGGATGATTTTAAAAACCAGGAAGCTCGCAGCCTTTACGAAAAAGCGCAGGCTGCCTGGAAAAAACAGAAAAACATGGAACAATCGGTCGAAACGCTGCGTCGTCGGTATGAAACCGAGAAAGATAAAAGGGAAAGCCTCTCCAAAGATATCCTTGCTCAGGAAGAGCAGTTAAAAACGTTGTACGGAGAAGCAGAGAGGTATGAAATCCAGGCACGAAATGCCGAGATACAAACCTTGAACGGGAAATAAAAAGATGGATATACTGATTATAGGTACACTGTTGGTTATCGGGATATTCCTGATAATTCTCGAAATATTTTTTCTTCCCGGCATCACCATTGCCGGAATAGCATCTGTCTTATTCTTGGCAGGAGCGGTGTATTATGCTTTTGCCGAATTGGGATTTACCGAATGCCTGGTGGTTCTGGCAATTGCCATAATTGCGTCTATTGTCGTGATCGTTTGGTTTATGCGATCCAAAACATTGAAGAGAATATCGTTACAAACCGAAATAGATTCCGTTGCCCCCACGTTGGTGGATGCCCGCGTAAAAGTTGGCGACACAGGCGTTACCTTGTCGCGGTTGAATCCCATGGGACAGGTATTGATCGAAGACGAAAAGATCGAAGCCAAATCGTTGGACGGTTTTATTGACGAAGGTCAACCGGTACAAGTTGTCAAGGTCGAAAATACCAGCGTTATAGTAAAGATAGAACAA
>DVNA01000232.1 GCA_018714665.1 Candidatus Gallibacteroides avistercoris
TTAGAAAAGCTGCACCATCGGACTTAACAGATTTTAGTACATTTATCACCACACAGAGAAAACTTTTGATCCAAAAAAATAGATCGATATAAAAATTGTATGCAAAAATATTAATACCTTTATCGGTTGAAAATTATACCCGAACGAATAGAGCCTTACAATAATGCAAAGTCCTGTTTATCACATACCTGCATTGCTGCCAGAATGTATGGAGGGGCTGCGTATTCTCCCCAACGGCACCTATGTGGACGTTACATTCGGAGGGGGGGGCCACTCCCGGGAAATCATCCGGCACCTGGGTCCCGAAGGGCGGCTGCTGGCATTCGACCAAGATCTGGACGCCCAGCAAAACAGCATAGACGACAACCGGTTTACTTTCATACACAGCAATTTCAGGTTCTTGAAAAATTTCCTGCGTTATTATCAGGCTGAACACATCGACGGTTTATTAGCCGATTTGGGGGTATCGTTTCACCATTTCGATGAGGCCGAAAGGGGATTCTCCTTCCGCTTTGACGGGGCGTTGGATATGCGGATGAACCAACAATCTCCCCAAACGGCGGCAACGGTTCTGAACAGTTACGACGAAGAGCGGTTGTCCGATATTTTCTACCTGTACGGCGAATTACCGCAGGCCCGTAAACTGGCAAATGCCATCGTCAAAAGCCGACAGACAAATCCATTGCAGACCATCAACAACCTGCTGGAAGTGGCACGCCCGTATATCAACCGCAAACAGGAGAAGAAAGAGTTGGCGCAACTGTTCCAGGCCTTACGCATAGAGGTAAACGCCGAAATGGAAAGCCTGCGCAAGATGCTGCGACAGGCCTTGGATGCACTCAACCCCGGAGGACGGTTGGTGGTACTCACCTACCACTCGCTCGAAGACCGGCTGGTAAAGAACTTTTTTAAAACCGGAAACTTTGAAGGGAAAGCCGACAAAGATTTTTTCGGGAAAATAACCACCCCGTTCAAGCTCATCAACCGCAAAGTGATTGTCCCCACGGAAGAAGAGATAGAACGGAATCCCCGTTCCAGAAGTGCCAAACTGAGAATTGCCGAAAAACTGTAACAAACGGGCCATCAAAAACAGATGAAAAAGATGAACAACAGATTATCGAAAATATTGAGCGACCTCGACCTGAAAGGTATCCTGCAAGGCCATATCATCTCTACCGAATGGATGTTCCG
The DNA here is from genome assembly GCA_018714665.1 of Candidatus Gallibacteroides avistercoris. Taxonomy (GTDB): domain Bacteria; phylum Bacteroidota; class Bacteroidia; order Bacteroidales; family CHK158-818; genus Gallibacteroides; species Gallibacteroides avistercoris. The sequence continues at coordinate 1,192 of DVNA01000232.1, forward strand.
GTATTGGAAACGGATTTTGGTAGTCGCCATTTTGCTTATCATATACATCAGCAACCGCTATACCTGCCAGATGAAAATCAGCGAAATCGGCTCGTTGCAACGGGAATTGGTCAATATCCGTTACGAAGCATTGACCATCTCATCGGAACTGCTGGGGAGCAGTCGCCAGTCGCAGATCAAAGAGATGGTCAAAGAGAAAGGCCTTGATCTGGAAGAGTCCCAACAACCCCCTTACAAGTTATCCAAATAATGCAATGATTGATCCCAAACAAAATATTCTTCTCCGTTATCTCTCTGTTGCAGCGTTTATCCTGGTCATCTGTTTTGCCATCCAACGCAAGGCTGGGAAAACGATCTTCGTAGAGGGCCGTTACTGGAAAGAAAAAGCTACTGCCACCAAAATAGAGGATATTATCGTCGAGCCCAACCGAGGGAACATTCTGGCCCAAGACGGACGACTGATGGCCAGCAGTATCCCCCAATACTATCTGTATCTCGACTTCAAGGCCGACGGATTTAAAATCGACACATTCAGGCATTACCTGCCACAACTGTCGAAAGCGCTATCGGCAAAACTGAAAAACAAGTCGGCGGCCGACTATGCCTCGCATCTGATGAAAGGGTATAAATCGGGCAGCCGCCACTTCTTAATCTCCCCGATCAAAGTTTCCTACACCGACCTGAAAGAGATCAAGACATATCCTTTCCTGCGCATGAACACCAACAAAAGCGGCTTTCACACCAGGGCCATGATGCAACGCAAGAAACCGTTCGGGTCGCTGGCCTCGCGCACCATCGGCGACATCTACGGCGAAGCGGACAAAGGGGGCAAAAACGGCATAGAGCTGGCTTACGACTCACTGCTGCGGGGAACTCCGGGCACCAGTACCCGACAACGGGTACGCGGCCGTTGGGAAAAAATCATCAACGAGAAACCGATAGACGGGATGGATATTAGAACCACTATCGACATTGAGATACAGGATATTACAGAGAATGCCCTGACCGAAAAACTCAAAGAGATAGATGCCGAATCGGGAACAGCCGTTGTCATGGAGGTAAAAACCGGTGAGGTAAAGGCCATTACCAACATCGCCCGCATACAGCCGGGCGTATATGCCGAGACTAAAAACCATGCCGTGGCCGACGAAATAGAACCGGGCTCGACCTTCAAGGTGGCATCCATGATGGCTGCCATCGACGATGGTGTCGTAAAACCCGACGACGAGGTGGATACCGGAAACGGAATTTACTTCTATGCCGGGGCCCGCATGACAGACCACAACTGGAACCACGGTGGATACCACGTGATTACAGCCAAAGAGGCCATCTGGAACTCCTCCAACATCGGTGTGGCCAAACTCATCTTGAAGGCTTATGAAAAGGAGCCTCAGAAATATGTGGATAAACTGTACGAAATGGGATTGAACGAAGCGGTCGATTTAGGTATCCCGGGAGCGGGACGTCCCAAGATAAAACACCCCATCCAAAACAAAAACGCCTGGTCGCGTACCTCGTTGCCGTGGATGTCGTTCGGTTACGAAACCCAGATACCTCCTATCTATACGTTGATGTTCTTCAACGCCATCGCCAACGATGGGAAGATGATAAAACCGATTTTCGTAAAAGAGATTTGCCAAAACGGAAATACCGTAGAAACATTCAAAACCGAAACTGTCCGCTCCTCCATCTGCTCAGGCAAGACTCTGGACATCATCCGAGACATGCTGGTAGGAGTGGTTGAATACGGAACCGGGAAAGCCGTAAAATCAGAACATATAAAAATAGCCGGAAAAACCGGAACGGCACAAATCGCCTCGGGCGGGGTATATCGCGGCAGCGGACACCAGGTATCGTTTTGCGGATACTTTCCGGCCGATGATCCGAAATACTCCTGCATTGTGGTGATACGGCGCCCCAGTTCCAAATTCTATCCCTCGGGAGGGACCATGTCGGGAGGGGTATTCAAGAACATCGCCGAGCAGATTTATGCCCACAGCCTCACCCTGCCCATCTCGGATCTGGCCCCCGACAGCCTCCACATACACACGCCAATCGTCCTGAACGGGAATTACAAAGAGACTGAACGGGTATTGGATGAACTGGATGTCGCCTTCGACGACAACCAGGAAAAGTCCGATTGGGTACGGACCGACATAGAACCGGACAAGGTGGAGCTAAAAGATTTGAAATGCATCGAAAACCTCGTTCCCCAGGTTGTAGGGATGGGGGCACGAGATGCTACCTACCTGTTGGAATCGGCCGGACTGAGAGTCCAGATCAACGGAAAAGGTCGGGTATCGAGCCAATCTATTAAAGGAGGGACAAAAGTAACCAAAGGAAGAACGGTTGTTTTGACATTAAAATAATAACGGATGAAACTAACAGACCTGTTATCCCGCATCGGCATCTTACGCCAGCAGGGAGATATGCAACAAAATATCTCGGGAATCACCGCAGACTCCCGAAAAGTGGAACCGGGAAGCCTGTTCGTGGCCATATCGGGAACCGTATCGGACGGACACGATTACAT
>DVNA01000233.1 GCA_018714665.1 Candidatus Gallibacteroides avistercoris
ACGGCTCGCCACAAGCTCCTGCAAACCGCTGCGGCCCTCACCGGTTGCCATCCCGACAATGACACCCTATTGATAGCCACTTCCGGACGATACGAATACAAAAACAAGGGTTTGGACCTCTTTATCGATACTATCCGTCGTTTAAAAGTACGGAACAACATCAAGCGGGAAATAATTGCCTTTATCCTGGTACCGGCTTACGTAAATCAAGCTCGCGAAGACCTGCGAAAACGAATTGACAGCCATTATTCCGGGGAAAAACCTCTGCCGGATGCAATTATTACTCACACGCTTCACGATATATCTTTCGACCGGATTGTAAATCATTTGCATTATGCCGGAATAGCCAACCTGCCGGAAGACAAAATCAAGGCAATATTCGTACCCTCTTATCTGAAAGGTGACGACGGTATATTCAATCTCCCCTATTATGACTTGTTAATCGGTATGGATGCAACCGTTTTCGCATCGTATTACGAACCGTGGGGATACACGCCGTTAGAAAGCATTGCTTTCGGGATTCCTACTATTACCACCGATTTATCTGGTTTCGGCAGATGGGTACAAAGCGTACAGCCCGACACATCTTTGGAAAAAGGTGTAGAGGTGTTACACCGGACAGACTCTAATTTTGAAGAGGTATCGGAGAAAATTGCACAACAAATAGAAAAATTCTCCTTTTGGAACGAAAAGCAGAAACAGGCAGCCTCGCAAGCAGCCACGTCTCTGGCAAAACAGGCCGAATGGGAAAACTTTATCCAGTATTATCTACAAGCATACGACATTGCACAGAATAAAAACAAAAAGAATTAACGGTAACTATCAAATACAATTTGGATATGAAAATTCAAGTAAGTAACACCAACACTCCGAGTTGGCGTGATATCACGGTAAAATCACGTATACCGGAAGAATTGAAACCTCTCGACGAAATATCGAAGAACCTTTGGTGGTCATGGAACAGCCAAGCAACCAATATGTTTCAAACCATCTCGCCGAAAATATGGAAATCGACTGCCGGCAATCCCGTACAGATGTTACAAGAAACCAGTTACGAACTTTTAGAAGAAATTATAACTGACAAAGCGTTGATGCGTCAGATAAACGACGTATATGACGATTTCAAGGCCTATATGGCAGCTCCCAAAAACAAAGAAATTCCCTCCGTTGCCTATTTCAGTATGGAATATGGATTGGCCAATATCCTGAAAATATACTCCGGAGGATTAGGAATCCTGGCCGGAGACTATTTGAAAGAAGCCAGCGACCGAAACATCGATATGGTGGGCATCGGCTTCCTCTACCGTTACGGATATTTTACCCAGACGTTATCTATGGATGGGCAGCAAATAGCCAATTACGAAGCACAAAACTTCAACAACCTGCCGGTGGAACAGGTTCTGGATGAAAACGGACATCCCATCATTCTGGAAGTGCCCTATCCCGGACGAATTGTCTATGCCAACATCTGGGCTGTAAACGTGGGACGTATCAAACTCTATTTATTGGATACGGACATTGACCAGAACAGCGAATTTGACCGTTCCATCACCCATAAGCTCTATGGAGGAGACTGGGAAAACCGCATGAAACAGGAGTATATGCTCGGTATCGGTGGTATCTTGATGCTTGACCGACTGGGAATCAAAAAAGATATATACCACTGTAACGAAGGCCATGCAGCTTTAATCAATGTGCAACGGCTGGTCAATTACATACAAAACGAAAAACTTTCATTCGAAGAGGCGATGGAGGTGGTACGTGCTTCGTCGCTGTACACCGTACACACACCTGTTCCGGCAGGACATGACAGTTTCGACGAATCGCTGTTTGGCAAATACATGGGAGAGTTCCCCCAAAAATTAGGCATCTCCTGGCAGGATTTGATGGACCTGGGACGCGAAAATCCCGGAAGCCAGGAAAAATTCTCCCTCAGCGTATTCGCTTGCAACACGTGCCAGGAAGTAAACGGCGTAAGCTGGTTGCATGGTAAAGTGTCGCAACAAATGTTCCAACCCATCTGGAAAGGATATTCAGCCGAAGAGTCGCACGTCGGTTATGTTACCAACGGCGTACACCTGCCTACATGGGCTACTTCCGAATGGAAAAACTTCTACAAGGAAACTTTCGGACCTGATTACCTGAACCACCAACAAGATCCGCAATATTGGGAAAAGATTTACGATGTAAACGACGATAAAATCTGGGAATTACGTACTACCCTGAAAAAGAAGCTATTGAACTACATCCGCGAAGATTTCCGTGAGAATTGGTTAAAAAATCAGGGAGATCCTTCCCGTATTGTTTCAGTATTGGAACGTATCAACCCGAATGCCCTGCTAATCGGTTTTGCCCGTCGCTTTGCCACATATAAACGTGCACACCTGCTCTTTACCGATTTGGAACGACTCTCTAAGATCGTCAACAATCCCGACCGTCCAGTACAGTTTATCTACTCAGGGAAAGCTCACCCGGCAGACGGTGGAGGACAAGGTTTGATTAAAAACATCATCGAAATTTCCCGCCGTCCTGAATTCTTAGGTAAAATCATTTTCCTGGAAAATTACGACATGAAGGTAGCTAAACGGCTCGTTTCTGGCGTGGATATTTGGTTGAATACGCCTACTCGTCCGTTGGAAGCATCCGGAACATCGGGCGAAAAAGCAGAAATGAACGGTGTACTCAATTTCTCTGTCCTTGACGGATGGTGGTACGAAGGGTATAAAGAAGGAGCCGGATGGGCCTTGACGGACAAACGGACCTACCAAAACCAGATGCATCAGGATCAACTGGATGCAGCAACCATCTATTCGATGTTGGAAAACCAGATTATCCCGTTGTATTTTGCCAAAAACAGCAAAGGTTATTCCCCCGAATGGATTCAATACATCAAAAATTCAATCGCTCAAATTGCTCCGCATTTCACCATGACACGCATGATAAACGATTATGTAGAACGGTTCTATTCAAAAGAAGCCAAACGTTCTAAAATCCTGACTGCGAATAACTACCAAAAAGCCAAAGAGATCGCTGCATGGAAAACTACTATTGCTGAAAAGTGGAATGAAATTGAAATCAAAGAGGTTGATCTCCCCGAAAAATTATTATACAACCCGACAGTAGGTGAAAGCTACCCTATTGAAGTGGTAATAGACCATAAAGATTTGGGTAACTGCATCGGTGTTGAACTGGTAGTAACCTCCTCAGAAGACGGATATGTAAAACACAACAGCGTAGAAGAACTGGACGTGGTAAAAACCGAGGGTTCATTAACCTATTTCCACCTGGATTACAGCTTGAAAAACGCCGGATATTTCAAATATGCATTCCGGATGTTCCCCAAAAACAGCGACCTGCCTCACCGTCAGGATTTCAGCTATGTACGCTGGTTCTAACCGGGAAGGGTAATGATAATAAAAAGAAACGGAAGATGGTATTCATCTTCCGTTTCTTTTTATTCATAACCAATCATCTCTTCGACGAAATTCAGAACTGTTTGATTCCAAATTCATCGAACGACTGTTTCCGGGAAATCCAAAGGGTCAGCAATACCGATATCAGGGTAGAGGCAAAGGTGGTTACCATTATGGTTATCTGATACTTAATGGCGACATTGGGGCTACTTCCTCCCAATATCTGCCCCGTCATGGTTCCAGGCAAGGCAATCAGCCCCATCACCGACATCGATGCCAGGGCCGGGTTGAACGACTTAATCAACGCTTCGCGCATAAACGGAGCCAAAGCCTCACTAAGCGTCGCCCCGTTTCCCAATAGATATTGGAAAAGCTGCTTTTCCCGTTCTACTCCACTATAAAAAGTATTCAAGGCCATCACATTGGTAGATAGCATATTGCCTAAGAGCATCCCGCTTATCGGCACAAAATACCGGGCATCGAACAGGTGTTCCAACCGGACAACCACCCCTAAAAAGTAGAGATCCAAAATCAGGATGGAGAAAAAGAATGCCACACAAACAGCCAGGAATAATCTCTTTTGAGGCAACCGGGTCCGTTTCAGCACCGTATAAGAGGCTACCCCCACCATGATAATTACCCACAAGATATTTATCCAAACATTGTTCCAGTCGAACAAATATTCCAAATAGAATCCGATAAAAAACAGCTGTAACACCATACGTCCGGCCGCAATGAAGGTATCGCGTACCAAACCTGTCCGAAAATAATAGAGCGAATAGGCCGGAATAAAGAGCAACAGTAACGCCAGAAACAGGTTGAACGTACTGATATCGATAATATTGTTATCCATCTGATTGATTATTATCCAATTTTTATACTACGGTCGAACGATTCGACAAAACGGATGTCATGCGATACGGCCAACACGGTTTTTCCCTCCATCTGCTGAATATACGAAATTACTTTTTGTACCGATAAGGGGTCCAACGCTGAGGTGGGCTCGTCTATCAACACAATTTTTTTATCCAACAAACCGGCCATGGCCACCATGACACGTTGTCGCTGTCCGCCTGACAAATCGGACAGGCGTTTCTCAAACAGCTCTTCCGACAAACCCAGACGGGAAAACTCTTGCAGCATACGCTCAGGTGTAACTCTCAGGTGCCGGTTCACTTTCAACCGGAAGATAGACTCGGCCATCTCCTGTACAGAGGCATAAGGCAACGAAAATTCTTGCGGAAGCCAGGCTATTTTCTTTCGGATGGAATAAACGGAGGTTTCATTCAACAATGTACCGTCAATCATAGCACTCCCCGCCTGCGGACGGACAAAACCCAAAGCACAATTCAAGAGAGTACTTTTCCCGGCTCCCGAAGGACCGTAAAGTACCACCTTGGCTCCCGCCTCCACCGTCAACGAAAAATCGACAAACAAGGGTCTGTTGTCAAACGTTATATAAAGATTTCTAAACTCGATCATTTAAACCATACATATCTTACAAAGATAAGACTTTTTGCCGACTTTGTACCCATCTATTTGGCTCAAAACCGGATTTGTATGTCCGAAGCACTTCCCGATAGAAAAAAATAGATACGAGACAGAACATCTATTTGCTTTTTTTGCTATCCTTGTAAAAAAAATCAAACAGTCAAAAGCAATGACCAGATTATATCGTCTCCCGATCGCCTCATTCCTTATCATGGGAATATCCTTTTTTTCGACAGCTTTTGCACAACCGAACGACGAAAACTCGCTCCGATTCGATCCTCAAAAGTGTACCCAGAAGGAGATAACCCTTCCGAACGGGGAAACAATCCATTATCGTGCATACGAACGCATCTATTACGTAACAAACATTGAAGACTCTGCCTATCAGTTTTTAAACATCTATATTCCGGATAACGTCGATCCAACAGACAACAAAACCCCCATATTTCTACGAACCTATGTAGGAGGCTATATGTCCGCAGCAGCCATGGAACCCTCAAAAAACGACGCTACCGGGCGAGCCTTGCAAGAAGGGTACATCGTCTGCATCCCTGGCTCTCGCGGGTGGGACGCCAGCACAATGACCGCCGACGGGAAGAAACGATTTACCGGACGAGCTCCGGCCACACTCATCGACCTAAAAGCTGCTGTTCGCTATTTACGGTACAACGACGACCTGATTCCCGGCGATGCTGAAAAAATCATTACCGACGGTACCAGTGCCGGCGGTGCTATGTCTGCCCTACTGGGTACAACCGGAAACCATCCCGATTATGACCCTTACTTGCATAGGGCGGGAGCAGCCAACGCCCGGGACGATATTTTTGCAGCCGTCTGCTTTTGTCCCATCATAGACCTTGAACATGCCGATATGGCTTACGAATGGATGTATCGACCAACCAACGGGAACGAACGCCCTTTATCGGAAATTCAACGCAAAATATCCGAAGAACTTGCCAACGCCTATCCGGATTATCTGAACAGTTTAAATCTGAAAAAAGAGGACGGACCCCCCTTGACCGACAAAAATTACCTGGAATATATCAAAACATTCCTGGTTGAGTCGGCTCAAAAAGCAAAAGATGAACAAGAGGATATCCCCGAAAATGCAGGGATTATTTTAATGACAAAAAAAGGGAAAGAGACGGTAAAAGATATTCAAATAGATAGATACTTGAATTACATAGTCAGCAAACAAGCCTTAAAGACGCCTCCTGCCTTTGACCAGCAAGGAGTTTCCAGTGAACAATCGACACCTGAGAACTGCCTTTTTGGCGATGTCAGCGGAAATTCTGTCAATTTTACCCTTTATAGCCTGCGCCGTGCAACGGGAAATCCCCAAGCGAAAATAGATCCAGAACTGCAAAAACGGATACGAATCATGAATCCGATGAATTACGTCCAAGAGCCTCAAAGCACCAAAGCCTCCTACTGGTATATTCGCCACGGAGCACTCGACCGGGATACGTCGTTTCCCGTACCCATAAACCTGGCCACCCTACTGAGAAACAGCGGTTACTCCGTCGATTTCGCCTTACCGTGGAATCGTCCCCATACCGGAGATTACCGTTTGGATGAGTTATTCAACTGGATTCGTTCCATCACACAATAAAAAAAGTAGATACATTCGTTGTCCCATAACAGAAAATCCCCTTAACATTCGGCCCAGAACAAAAACAAAATCTACGGCAACGACTTGTCCCGGCAGAAAACATTGGCTACCTTTGTTGCGTTGGCTTATTTAATTTTAAACAGAAAGCGTCAAAACGGCAAGGATGTCCAAATGAACCGGTCGGAATCTTGAATACGCCGTTTACTAACGCTCCAAATTGTTCCAGTACATATAGAAATGAAACACATAGCCATTTTACTGTTCACGCTTATGCTATTCCCGTTCCCGGGATATGCTCAAACCCTGAAAAACGACTCTATCAGCAGCCCGATAAAGAGTGATTCGACCCATATACGACCCAACGGACCGATAGCGTTTAAACAACGCATCGATATGTTGGACTTTGAAAAAAGCCGGTCGAGCACCAAAGAGACCTTCTCGTTACGGAACAATACGGCACACACCGTTACCCGGGTGTTGATAAAACTGGTGTACAAAACGCCCGACGAGGTGATGATAGACAACCGGGAGGTGATGGTAGAGGGTGAGATCCCTCCCTATTCGACCAAAAGATTCGACATAAAGAGTTTTGACAGCAACCGGACATACCGCTTCTATAAAAGTAAAATTGTTGGGAAAGATGCCGGAAAGGCATTCAAGGTATATTTCGACCTCCTTCGGTACGACATTGCCATAACAGAATGAAACACTCATTGAATACCGCTAATAAATCTTTATTATATTTTTACCACTCTTTTTAACTGTCATATAACGGATATTATACAATTCCGGCACACTTTTTGAGTATTTCTTATGTGAACGTTGCAGAGATATAATGAATAGATCTGCAATAAATTACTTAATTGTTTAATTAAAATTTAGGAGGTAATAATTATGATGCCCGCAAGAAAAACTCAAAACTGGTTGCCCGGAATCTTCAACGATTTCTTTGGCAACGAATGGGTAGCCAAAGCCAACAATACAGCTCCGGCTATCAACATCATCGAAACCGACAAAGCCTACGAAGTTGAGTTAGCTGCTCCCGGAGTAGGGAAAGACGATTTCAAGGTACGCGTAGATGACAACGACCATCTGGTTATCAGTGTAGAAAACAAAGTTGAGAACGAAGAAAAAGACAAGAAAGGCAAATTCCTCAGACGCGAATTTTCCTACTCACAATTCCAACAGACAATGATTCTGCCTGAAAATGTCGATAAAGAGGCTATCGAAGCCAAACAGGAAAATGGCGTACTCACCATTACCATTCCCAAGAAAACGGTACAGGAAGCCCCCAAATGCAAAGAGATTAAAGTGAAATAGTCTCTCTAATGAACTCATGATAGGAAGAAACGGAATATCCCGGACAACGGAATATTCCGTTTTCTTTTTCTTTCTATTTGTTGTAACATACCCTATGCCCAACAGCAAAAGGACAAATCAGTTCTCTATCCTGACAAATTCAAATATGCCGATTTTAATGCCAAACTCCTTTTATAACACAAATAATCTTATTAACTTTGGCACGCTAAAAAAGAGCCATGCCACAGGCATACAATCACGAAATTAAACAGACACACCAGATATGAATATTTCTTATAATTGGTTGAAGGATTTTTTGAACCTGACGCTGTCTCCCCAAGAAACGGCGGCAGCCCTGACCTCCATCGGTCTGGAAACAGGGGGGATAGAAGAAGTGCAGACAATAAAAGGTGGCCTTGAAGGCCTCGTAATCGGAAAAGTTCTAACCTGCATAGACCATCCCAACTCAGATCATCTCCACATCACAACGGTAGATTTGGGCGACGGTACTCCCACCCAGATCGTATGCGGAGCCCCCAATGTAGCAGCTGGCCAACACGTGGTAGTGGCAACGGTGGGGACGAAGCTCTATGCCGGAGAGGAATGTTTCACCATAAAAAAATCAAAAATCCGGGGCGAAGAGTCGAACGGAATGATTTGTGCCGAAGACGAAATCGGTATCGGATCCAGCCACGACGGCATCATCGTATTGCCGGAGAGTGCCGTTCCGGGAACTCCCGCCAAAGAGTATTACAACATAAAAAGCGACTACATCCTGGAAGTGGATATCACCCCCAACCGGGTCGATGCTGCATCGCATTACGGAGTAGCCCGCGACCTGGCCGCCTATCTGAAACAAAACGGTATGGACGGCTCGTTAAAACAACCCTCTGTCGATGCTTTCGAGGCAGCACAAACGGACGGCGCTATCGACATTGTGGTAGAAAATACCGAAGCCTGCCCGCGCTATTGTGGATTAACCGTCAAAGGGGTAAAGGTAACGGAAAGCCCCGACTGGATGAAAAACCGGCTGTTGGCCATCGGTCTGCGCCCCATCAACAACATCGTTGATATTACCAATTATGTCCTGCACGAAACGGGACAACCGCTTCACTGTTTCGATACACGCTACATCACAGGCGGTACCGTCCATGTAAAAACGCTACCGGAAGGCACCAAATTCGTTACTCTGGACGGCGTAGAACGGACTTTGTCGGACAAAGACCTGATGATCTGCAACGACACCGAAGGAATGTGTATCGCCGGAGTATTCGGAGGGTTGAAATCGGGTGTTACCACCGAGACGACCGACGTATTTCTGGAATGTGCCTACTTCCATCCTACCTGGATACGAAAAACAGCCCGTCGACACGGATTGAATACCGATGCTTCGTTCCGTTACGAACGAGGTGCTGACCCCAACAACCTGGAATATGTACTCAAACGGACAGCCCTGCTGGTACAGGAACTTGCCGGCGGAAAGATTGCCGGAGAGATCATAGACCGCTATCCCAATCCAATCAAGAAATTCGACGTAACATTACGTTACGAAAAAATAGATGCCTTAATAGGCAAGGTCATTCCGCGAGAAACCATCAAAAATATCTTGAAAAGCCTCGAAATAGAGATTGTAAACGAATCGGAAGAGGCCCTTCAATTACAAGTACCTACCTACCGGGTAGATGTACAGCGGGAAGTAGATGTGATTGAAGATATTCTCCGCATATACGGATACAACAAGGTAGAGATTTCAGAGAGCGTACATTCAAACCTTTCGTACAAAACTCCGACAGACACCAACCATCAGATGTACAACTTGATAGCAGAACAGCTGACCGGTTGTGGATTCAACGAGATCATGAACAACTCTTTGACCCGCTCTGCCTACTACGCATCATCCTCTACCCTGCCGGAAGCCAACTGTGTCCGACTGCTCAATCCGTTGAGCAACGATTTGAATGTCATGCGCCAGACGTTGTTGTTCGGCGGGCTGGAAAGTATCGCCCACAACATCAACCGCCGCCGTACAGACCTCAAATTCTATGAATTCGGCAACTGTTACTTTTACAACGAAGCGGCATCAAACCCAGAAGAGATATTGGCGCCCTATTCAGAAGAGATGCATTTAGGCTTGTGGCTTACCGGGAACCGAGTTACCGGCAGCTGGGCACATCCGGACGAAAAAAGTTCGGTATTCGAGCTGAAAGCCTATGTAAAAAACATCCTTTCCCGCTTAGGAATCGCCTCAGACCGATTGAAGGCGGAACAACTCTCGAACGATATTTTCAGCGCATACCTGACCCTCTCGACAGCCGGAGGCAAAAAAATAGGAGATATCGGCATTGTTTCAAAGAAGGTACTGAAAACTTTCGACATCGACACCGATGTATATTTTGCCGAGCTGAACTGGAACCTGCTGATGAAAGAATCGCGGAAGAATAAAGTCGTATCCAAGGAGATTTCAAAATTCCCTCCGGTAAAACGCGATCTGGCCCTCCTGATCGATGTAGAAACACCTTTCTCCGAAATAGAGAAAATAGCTTTCGCCTCAGAAAAGAAATTATTGAAAGAGGTATATCTGTTTGACGTTTACGAAGGCAAGAACCTGGAAGCCGGCAAAAAATCGTACGCCGTCAGCTTTATCTTGCAAGACAAAGATAAGACTCTGAACGACAAGCAGATAGATGCCATTATGCAAAAAATCATCTCCAACTTGGAACAAAAGTTGGGTGCAAAACTCAGATAAACATTCAATTATTTAGGACATTATAGAAGAAATATTTATGGGAAGAGCATTTGAATATCGCAAAGCTACCAAATTAAAACGGTGGGGAAACATGGCCCGGACCTTTACCCGAATCGGTAAACAAATCGCTATCGCGGTAAAAGCCGGAGGACCTGACGCCGAAAACAATCCGCATTTACGTGCCATCATCGCTACCGCCAAACGCGAAAATATGCCCAAGGACAACATCGAACGCGCCATTAAAAACGCGATGGGCAAAGACCAGAAAGATTACAAAGAGATGAACTACGAAGGTTACGGTCCGTTCGGTATCGCCATCTATGTAGAAACGGCAACCGACAATACCACCCGTACCGTAGCGAACGTTCGCAGCATCTTCAACAAGCTGGGCGGTTCGCTGGGAACATCGGGAAGCCTCGACTTTATCTTTACCCGCAAGTCGATGTTTACCATTACGCCCAAAGAGGGAGTCGATATGGATGAACTAATCCTCGAATTAATCGACTACGGAGTAGAAGATGAATACGACGTGGATGAAGAGGAAAACGAAATCACCTTGTACGGCGATCCGAAATCATTCAGCCAAATCCAGAAATATCTGGAAGATAACGGGTTTGAAGTAAAAGCTGCTGAATTTACCCGTATCCCGAACGATGTGAAAGAGGTAACCGATGAACAACGGGCTACCATCGACAAGATCGTAGAACGGCTGGAAGAAGACGAAGATGTTCAGAACGTATATCATAATATGAAACCGGCCGAAGAAGAGTAATTCGGCGGGAGTGTTGTTAAACAAGAAAGGCTATCTTTAAAAGATAGCCTTTCTTGTTTATTCTTTATGAGAATCTTTCACCTCCTCAAAATCGACATACTCACCGTCTGTATCTTTGAAAACTTTTTTTCGCTTAGGACTATGTACATACCATCGGTCTTTCTTTTCTCCTGATTGTCTCGAAGAAGAAGCCGGTGATCCGAAAAAAAAACGGAATATGGCACCCAGAAGACCGAATGCCGACAAAATAATAAAAAGTCCCAGGAAAATAATTATATAAAAGATTGCCATAATATTCGTTTTTTTAATAACAACAGATTTTACAATTTTGTTCCTGCCATCTGTTCAAACAGTGCCATGATAACGTATATCAGTATCGCAACAGCCAACCCTCCTATTCCGAAAATAAACAGGCAAAACAGGGAAAAGATCAACAGCATATACTGGGCTCTTGCGCCTTTCCACGACCAGTTTTTTACCTTCAATGAAAACATGGGTATTTCCGATACCAACAAATAAGAGAACAGGATTACAATGGCCGTCAGCATATATACATTAACGGCCTCCCGATACCGAATCATCAAAAAGGCCAACCCGACAAAGAAAATGGCATTGGCAGGGGTGGGCAAGCCGATAAAAGAGGAGGTTTGGCGGTCATCTATATTGAACTTTGCCAACCGGAGAGCTGAAAACACCGGTATTAGAAATGCTAAATACGGAACATACATCGCATATCCCGATAACCACGCCGGCATCGGCATCGTACCGTAGAGATGATATACCAACAGTCCCGGTGCCAGACCGAAACTAACCATATCGGCCAACGAATCCAACTCTTTTCCTAACGGAGAATAGGCGTTGAGCAGACGGGCACTCATGCCGTCGAGAAAATCGAAAACGGCCGAAAAAGCCAAACACAAGACCACCGCCTGATACATCCCGTTCAGGGCTGCTACACACGAAAGGCATCCGGCAAAAAGATTCAGACAGGTTATTCCGTTGGGTATGTGTTTTATGATCTGCCGCATGAGTATGATTGATTTATGATTTCAAACGGGCTATTTCCGTCATATTACCGATTGTCTTGTCATTGAGCGACACCAAAATCTGAGCATCTACCGGTAAAAAGAGATCTACCCGGGAACCGAACTTGATAAAGCCCATGTGTTCATCTATTTGGCACTCTTCTCCCACCTCGGCATAGGTAACAACGCGTCGCGCCATGGCTCCTGCAATCTGCCGGGCCAGGATTTCCGTCCCGTTCCCGGTCCGGATAACGATGGTTGAGCGTTCATTTTCCGTACTGGACTTGGGAAGATAGGCTGCCATAAAACGTCCATTCTGATGACTGACGTGAGTTACCGTACCGTTTACCGGGAACCAGTTGGCGTGAACGTTGAATACGGTCATAAAGATAGAAACCTGTATCCTCTTGTCGTGAAAATATTCGTTTTCCATCACCTCCTCTACCGCTACCACCGTACCGTCGGCAGGGGCAACCACAACACCTCGCCGGTCTCCTTTATAATGACGTTTGGGCGAACGGAAGAAATTCAATACCAATAGAAAAAAAACGAGCGATAAGATATGTATAGGTGTCGTTATGACTGGACAGGTAACCAAGTAATACAGCAACCCATTGATCACAACCAAAAGGATGAACAAACCAATGAGGATCTCTTTACCTTCCTGGTGTATTTTCATTTTCATTTGAACGGAAACCTTTTTTCTTTTCTAAATGGCAAAAGTAATCTAATTTGTTGAATGTAGAAAATAACTTTTTCAATTTCTTAAAAATGTACCGTTTTTTTCGGGATACCCCGTGTTTTTTAATTACTTTCGCCGACAAATAAAAATGGCATATAACATAGATGAAAAAGATTTCACAACATTCCAAGAAATCGTCCTACAACAGAGATACCAATATCCAGTATTTTCACGTAGAGAAGAACGATACACTTTTAAACTTCCTGTTTCAAACGTTCCCTGAAAAAAGCAAGACCACGGTCAAATCATATTTGTCGCACAAACAGGTAGCGGTCAATAAAACGGTATGCTCCCAATTCGATCATCCATTGCAACCGGGCGATAGTGTCGCCGTCAATTTCGACCGGAATTTCAGCGAATTGAAGCACCCGATGTTGAAGCTGGTTTACGAAGACGACTATTTCGTAGTAGTGAACAAGGCCAACGGCCTGCTAACGGTTGCAACCGATCTGGAAAAGAACAAAACGGCGTTCCGCATCGTCAGCGATTATGTAAAGAGCCAACACCCCCGGAATCATATTTTCGTTTTACACCGTTTAGACAAAGACACCTCCGGCCTGCTGGTCTTTGCCAAAAGCCCGGAAATACAATCGGAAATGCAACGAAACTGGGAACGCGCGGTAACCGACCGTAAATACGTGGCTGTGATAGAGGGGCGCCCGGAAAAGATGTCCGGAGAGCTGACCTCGTATTTGTGCGAGAACAAAGCCTTCAAGGTATATTCCTCTCCTACCAATCAGGGACAGTTTGCCCGTACACGATATCAAATCATAAAAGCCGGCAAACAATACTCGCTGGTTGAATTGGAATTAGGGACGGGACGTAAAAACCAAATACGCGTACATATGTCAGAAATCGGGCACAGCATAGCCGGCGATAAAAAATACGGAGCCAAAAGCAATCCTATCAAACGAATTGCTCTGCATGCCTTTAAATTGGCGTTCATTCATCCGATAACCAAAGAGGAGTTGAGTTTCTCTACTCCCATACCCAAATCGTTCCAGGCGTTGGTAGGATAATTCTCTTTTAAAAGATAAAGAAATCTGGTCTCTACCATAAAAAGGTAATAACTATCTTTACCTATCACAAACTTACAAGCAATTATAGTTTCTTTAAACTCATGTTAAACAAAGTCTTTCTCTTTATTGCGGTAATCTGTATAGTATGGTGTACATCATGTTCAGAAGAGCCGCTGATATCCATCACGCTGAAAGGTTTTACCAATGACACCATCGTGATAGGTCAAGTCTCTTTGGCCGAATACCCCGATGTCAAGAATGACAGCGATCCGAGAATCAAATGGGATACCATTGTGGTACAACATTCGGCTGTTACCTTTCGGCCTGCCGACACCATATCCTTATATGCCATTATACCCTGTCAGTCATCCGGGGAGAATCTCAAAATGATTGTTGCGCCTCACGACCGGATAGACATTCACATGGATTTCAGCCATGATGCAGTAACCTACACGACAAAAGGCTCGCCCATAGCCGATGCCATCAACGACTATAATCTGATGATGAACGAAATTACAGAACAAATCCGTCGGGCAAGAAAAAAGGTAGATACACCGCAAGAACTTCTTGACAGCCTCTATGGCATTCGTATGGAGAAGAGTGCCACCTGGGTAAAAAGCCACATCGACAATCCGGCCCTAGCCTTGTACTTCAACAGAATGTCTCCGGACTCCGTAGTAAGCTATTACAGCCTCCTCAGTGCCGAAATGTTAAACTCTGAGGTAGGCCCTCTGCTGAAATCCGCATACCTCCGTGCCGATAAGTATATTAAAATCATGAATGCCAAAGATTATATCCGGGAAGGTGTTACAGCTCCCGACTTTACGTTACAAAACAACGAAGGCAAACATTTCACCCTCTCTTCGTTGCGTGGCAAATGGGTAGTGCTTGATTTCTGGGGCTCGTGGTGCGGATGGTGTATCAAGGGAATCCCGGATATGAAAAAGAGTCAAGCCAGACTTGCAGATAAATGCGAGTTCGTCAGTATTGCCTGCAACGACAAATATGAGGAGTGGCTCCGTGCTCTTGAAAAGTACGATATGCCCTGGACACAGCTCTATGTGCCTACCAATCACCCCGCAGACCTTGACCCGGCTACACTATACGCTATACAAGGTTATCCCACTAAGATTATTGTCAATCCGGATGGTGTTATCGCAAAGATATTCATAGGCGAGAGTCCCGAATTCTATCAGGAGCTCAACGAACTGGTAAAATAGGGTTGCCTCTACGTTAACTGTCCGTAATATCCATTTACAAAAAGGATATTTATTGGGGCTCTACCAAAGGCTCAACAATTTCTCGCTCTTCATCAAACGTATAGATACCTATATTCCATCGGACTCCCGTTGATTTACCGTGTAGCAAAATTATTTTCCAGCGTTTTCATCCATACGACGAATCACCCGGCAGGGATTTCCCACGGCGACAACTCCGGCCGGAATATTGCTGGTTACCACACTTCCGGCCCCTATGACGGTATTGTCTCCAATGGAGACACCGGGCAAGATAATCGTATTCCCCCCTATCCACACATGGTTGCCGATGGTTACGGGACGGGCATACTCCCAACCGGCATTTCGTTGTGCCGTATCAAAGGGATGTCCGACGGTATAGATACTGACATGAGGGCCCAACAAGACATTCTCTCCAAAAACAACCTCGGCTTCATCCAGGATGGTACAACCGGTATTGGCATAAAAGTTCTCTCCAAGCCGGATATGGGATCCGTAATCGCAAAAAAACGGAGGTTCGATATAAAATGTATCCCCTACCTCTCCAAGCAAAGCGACAAGCACCCGCTCTCTTTCCGAAATATCGGACGGTTTCAGTCGGTTATATTCATACACCAAATCATGCGCCCGATAGCGATCCCGGACCAACTCTTCATCAAACGCCTGATAGAGCAGGCCTTTCAACATTTTCGATTTTTCTGTATCCATCTCTATTCCGGTTACTCGGCCAATACCGAAAACTCGGCCCCACTGGCAAAATCATCTCCCCGTTGAGAGCTCAATGCCGTAAAACGAACGTAACGGGCCTTTACCGGTTTTTGAAGTATCACCCGTTGAGCCTTCTTATCCGGGGCAAAAGAGCCTTGTGCCACGGCATCGCTCCACGTTTTACCATCGTCGCTCACCTGCAATTTATACTCTTTTATATCACCGTTGCCCGAACCGTCCTGACGGGGCAGGTAAACGAATCCCTTGACAAGCCGCTGTTCTCCGGCATCGAAATCAACCCAATGAGGATACTGGGCCACCGTAACTGAATACATGGTATGCCATATCGTAGCTGGGTCATTATCGACCAGATTGGCCGCAGACTCTCCGCCTGTTTCCTGACTGGACGCATAAACGACCTCCATCGGGATGTTCTCGATTTTTTCAAACGTATAAGTGACTTTGAGCTCCGGATTTTCCTGATACCAGGCAATAATCGTACCACCATCGCGCATATTGACAGGAGCGTCGTACACCTGAGGCTTTCCGTTCTCTCCTACCTGATAACAGAGGACAGCTCCCTTTTGAGAGCTCGACAATGTAAGTTCTCCTCTCCGGTCTCTTTTTACCATCAACGGAGTCTGTCCCGAAGCAGAGACACAAGCCGTCTCTGTAAACCTCGATGTTTCGGCCGGACGGATGATAAATCCCATTCGGTGAGCAGAAGCCTTCACCCGGTCGGGTTCGAGCGGACCGCCTTGACCGCAACTGTTCCCTCCCAGACCGGTTACCCCGGCATCCAAATGCAAATGAGTTCCGGACGACGGCGGCAATTGATACGGATGGGGAGCCAACGTCATTTCCAGAGCAGACCACGGCAAAGCAGATGCAGAGAGACGATCGGTTGCAATGAACATCACGCCATGCCCTGTTTCATCGGTCAGTGCACACCAGCGTACATCCTCGCGGTTTCCCATCGATTGAGGTTTGGGAAACAGGACAAATTGCTCTTTTACCGTACTGGTATATTGCTCGATAAACGATGCCGTCTTCCGGTCATTGTAGTTATTGACCGGACCGCGCCCGTAGTAGGTATAATGCTGTAACCGTTCAGGCAGTACCATTTCATACCCCAGACGAGGCAATACCACCCCCTCGTCGTTACTGGTGATACTGCTTTGCAACTCGATGGAACCATCCCGGTAAACGGTCCATATCTGATCTGTTACAAATTTGAAATCTTGTGGTCCGAACGGGCGGTCTTCGTGCTCTGTAATTTTATACCGGCCCGAACTTCCTCCCGTAATGGTGGCTGCATGGGGAGCTTGCGACACGACGGTAAACGACAACACCGCCGAACCGTTTTTGTCGGTATAAACGGTATTTAAAACAGCCTGATGTTTCAGGTTGTGCAAACCTTTTGCAAACCACTGTTGATATGCCCAGTTATCGTTATCGGTAGGAGCCCGAAGGGCATCTAATTTCGGCCCGTTCCCGGCTTCGATAATGGTCTGATCGCCATATTTCAGACTATGAATAGAGCCATTCTGATGGTCGAACCTTACCTGGAAGTTGCTTCCGCTCACTACGGTACAGTTTTGCTCTTCGGAAATTTTTAACGGGTTTCCGTCAGCCACTGACACAAGAGCCGGTTTTGGGGCCGGTTCTTTCACAGCCAACTGCTCTTCCATCTGTACATACCCCTTTTCGGCCCAAGGCTCATCCCGGTTCAACAGAAACTCTATTTTAAGGAAATACTCGCTATTCTCTTTCTGTTTCTCGGAAATATAGGGAACCGTTACTTGCTTGCTTTGGCGGGCTGCAATCTCTCCGGGCTCCAACATCCCGTCTGCAATCTCTTTTCCATCTTCATACAAGGCCCAACGGACATCCAGATTTCCCAAATCGGTAAAATATCGTTTGTTGAATATCTCAACAATGCCTCTCTCCATATCGACAGCCTTTACCCCGACATCCTGCATGACTTTCTTGACCTCATAATATTGAGGTTTAGGCGAATGGTCGGGAAAGAGAATCCCGTTCATACAAAACATTCCGCTGTTGGGTTTGTCGCCAAAATCGCCGCCATAAGCCATATAACGCGTACCGGTTTGCTTATCGTAATAATAAAGGCTCTGATCTACCCAATCCCAGATTGCCGCTCCACAAAAGAAATTGGTCGATTCTATCGCATCCCAATAATCTTGCAGATTTCCGACGGCATTTCCCATAGAGTGGGCATATTCTGAAATATGGAATGGATACTTGATAGCGTATTTCCCCTTTACCGCTCCACGAACCCAATCAACCGACGGATATTGGTTCGAGCCCATGTCCACAATATCGTTATTCCGCTCGTACTGAACCGGCCGGCTGGTATCGAACGCCTTAATCGCCTGATAAGCTGCCACAAAATTTTCTCCCGGACCCGCCTCGTTGCCCAACGACCAAATAACGATAGAGGGTGCATTGACATGCGCATGTACCAATTCCATGACACGCGCTACGTGAGCCGCCTTAAACTCTGGTACATGAGACAAAGAGGCCTCCCCGTAATAATATTGATGGCTTTCGATATTGGCTTCATCTTCCAAATAGATACCGTATTTATCGCACAAGTAATACCAGTATGGATCGTTTGAATAATGAGAGTTTCTAACATGATTCAAATTGGCCCGCTTCAACAGTTTAATATCATTCTCCATCAACTCATGCGTAATTGCGTGCCCGCGCTCCGGGTCTATCTCCTGCCGATTGACCCCTTTCAGCTTAACCGGCTTTCCGTTGATATAGAAATAACGCCCGGCTAATCCGAATTCATCTTGCTCGGCCGGAGTATCCTTGATCTCTACCTTACGAAAGCCGAAACCGACCGATACAGTCTCTACGACACGCCCTTTTTTATCTTTTAACTGCCCCACCAACGTATATCGATACGGTGCCTCTGCCGACCATTTGCGGGGTGTATCTACATCCATCCGGGCCAGAACCAGGCTCGATTCGCCCTTTTCTATCTCTTTCACACCCACCGAAACAGTTCCATTCTCAACAACAGCAGTCTTATCCGAATACAATTCATTCTCATATAACGTATAAGACAACGAATATTCCTTTATCTTCTTCTTGCTCAGGTTCCGGATGTCTGCCGAGATTTCAATACTTCCGTTTTTATATTGGCTATCCAGATCGGGAACTACATAAAAATCCCGGACCTGTACCTGAGGAGTGGACGACAACGATACCGTACGGAAGATACCCGGAAGACGGAACATATCTTGTGCTTCCAGGAACGATCCGTCCGAATTTCGATAAACCTCTACGGCTACGGTATTCTCTCCCTTTTTATTCAAATAGCGGGTTATATTGAATGAGGCCGTATTACGGGAGTTTTTGGAAAATCCTACATAATGTCCATTCACCCATAAATAGAAAAACGAGGATACACCATCGAAATTCAAATAAACCTCCCGATCTTTCCAGTTTTCAGGCAAAGAAAAATTCCGCCGATAAGAGCCTACCTCATTCCGATGTTTATATGTAGTCCAATCCTGTGGAGGAGTACGCATCACCCCACCTTTCCAGTCTCCCACTTTTACCTGATGTTGAAAAATTACCGGTTGATTAGCATAGACCGGAACACCGTATTTCAGACTCCCGTCCTTTTGAATACCAACAACGTTCCAGTTCATCGGCACCTCTACCACATCCCATCGGGATACATCAAAATCCGGTTGATAAAATTCTACCGGACGCTCCTCCGGATTGCCTACCCAATGAAAATACCAAGGGCCGTTCAACGACATCCAGTAATCACTGTATTGTGGCAAAACCTTTCGGGCACTCTCCATATCCGCAAAAGAGAAAAAATAAGCTCGAGGCTGTTCCTTATTCAATGCCAAGGATGATGGCGATTGCCATTCATCCCCTCTCGGAGCATCCACATCTCCATAAGAAAAACCTTCTAAGATCGATTGTTGGGAATATCCCGACAGGGACAAGAATAGAAAAAAAATAATCCAGTGTTTTTTCATTGTATGTTTATTGCTTGACGTTTTCTATTTTGCAATTATTTCTAATACGCTATAATCCTTCAATATAGTAGCAAATATATGAAATAGTATTTACTCCCGGAACACTTTACACAAAATCCGGGTAGAAACTTTCCCAATCATACCTTATCAAATAGGCAGAAAATCAGTATACCCGAAGATTGTCTTTATTCAAAGATGATTCTTATTTACATTAACTCAACGTATCTTTTTTTCCGGAATAAGAAATCGTATGTTTTTCTGTTCGTGGGGAGTTTTTTCCCCTCGTGCACCTCCGGTCTATTGTCCGCTTGTGGCAAGGGGTGGTCCTGCCACTGGGCTCAGGCCGTTCCCCGACCTTTTTTCCGATCTCCTATCCCTGGTTCGGTAAGCAGGGGCGGACGGTCCGCCAACCTT
>DVNA01000234.1 GCA_018714665.1 Candidatus Gallibacteroides avistercoris
GCCCCACCTCTACCCATACCGAACAGAGCAGTTAAGCCCGGTTGCGCCGATGGTACTATAATGATGGGAGAGTAGGAAGCCGCCACCCTCAGACGCCCGCAAGGAGAAGCCCTTGCGGGCGTTGTTGTTATTATATATAGATGTTTATATAGAGTTGTTATAGCATAGCAGTAATTATATTATTATAGCAGTTATAGAAATAAAATTGTCGTTATTACATAATTGTCATACAATTATATAGATATAGAAAAGAAAAAAAAGCCAACGGGCGGACAAGACTCCCGTTCTTTCCCCAAATAGAGAAAGAGAAGCCCACCCTTGAATCGGCTAAGAGAAGAAGAAATCGGGAGAGAGGCCCCCGCCCTTGCCCACGAGCGGACAATACAATAGATACGGGGCACGAGAAGCCCCGCGCCCCATGAGTGGGAAGTTACCATAATTTAAACAGGAAACACATCACAAAGAAGAATACAAGCCCCACAGGGACTATCCTCTCCTTTCTCCTCGAACAGAAAACATATTATTACTCGGTTCTGATAAAAACGATAATGCTTTGTCTTTCAGTTTTTCCATGAGTGGAAAAATAATAATCTATGGTATATGTTGTAAAAATACAATTTATGTATTGTATAATAACAATATTGTACCTATTTTTGTATTGCCCAAGATTCGATATGGAAGATCTCCCGAGATGGGGATGATCTTATTTTATTCTCCTGCCTCATAAAATTGAGTTAAGGTATGAGAATGATTTTCAGGGATGAACGCGATTTGGATTTGTTGAAGGCATACAATCGGGTCGTTAAATCTTTTGGTAAGGAGGCTCCGTATATTTCTCGTAAAGAGATGGTAAAACGAGCCATAGAGAGTGGTGCGGAACGTTATTATGTAACGTACGAAGAGGCATTCCGCAATATAAGGCGTATTATGAACGGGAAGCCGTTGAAATGTAAGAATCCTTGTAAGCGGGCGATGTATTTGTCGTTGTACGAGGCGGTGAAACGTTATCGTGAAAACTATCCGGAGCTGCCGTTTAACCGGCTTTTGATACGGGTTTTGTCGGAAGAAAAGGCTCCTTGTTTCTTTATTACTCCGGAAAGGGCATCGTTACTCTTGAATACCATGCAAAGGAGGTCTGCCGTATGAACGAGGTCGGTGATTTTAGGATGAAGAGAGTGCCTGTATATTGGGATTTCTGGCTGGTGGGGTATGTGTTGTGGAACGTTGCCGTATATATCGTGTGCGAGGTTACCGGCTGTAAATCTGTACTGGTACAGGAGTGTTTGACCATGCAAGAGGTATGTCTGTTTCAAGGATTCATTCACTTGAATACGCTCCATTTGTTGTTGAATATGGTGGCTTTTGCGGCATTGTTTGCTTCGTTGCGGCGCTATGTTTCTTCTTGGAAGATTCTGTGTATGAGTGGCCTGATGGGGGTGTTGGCGGGATGGTTGACAGTGGCTCAAACTCCGGTCTGGGGAGCCAGCGGATGGATTTCTGTCTTGTTGGGAATGGATTGTGCGAGGTGTTTGTTTGATAGACGTTCCCGTAGGGATGCCGAGGATGTACTCTTTGTGTTGTTGGCCGTTGCGGGTCTGTTGGTTATCTCCTTTTTTTCGCTTGTACAGGCTTATTATCACGGGATTGCTTTTTTGCTGGGCGGTGTTTCAGCCTGGTTGGGGAGGTTGTTGTTTCGGTATGTGATTTTACTGTTGCTTCTTCTGTTTTGCGCTGCTTGTGGAAGTGTTAAAAGGAATGAGACGGTGAAGGAGGTTTCTGGACGGTTGGTTACGGAAGAGGGAACGGACTCGGTTCATGACTCCTTTCGAAACGATTTACAGGTGATTGTATCGGACTGTTCTTCCTGGGAGGCTGTTAAGATAGAATATGATACCTCTTCGAAGCTTTCGGCGGGAGAAGAAGGGAGGATACAGCGTAAAATTTATCTGAAAGGATACCGTAACCGGGAATCGACGGCGGTAGGGCAGACAAACCGGGAGACGGTTCGGCGTCAGAAGGTGGATCTGTATGCCAATGACCTGACGCAGGTGGAGCGGCAAGAGGAGTCGGAACGGCGCAGGAAGGGAGGTTTCTGGTGGTGGATTGTCTTGTTGCCTGTTGTGGCAGTAGGAGTGTATGTATTGAAAAAGTTTTACAAATAAAAAGGTGTATGAAATGAAAAATGTTCAGAAAAGTTTGTGCCATCTTCATTATTCGTGGGAGGATCTGGTGCATGAGGTGTATTTGCAATCTTCGTATGCGGTAAAGGGTTATCCGGATGTCGATGCCGATGCGTTGGTACTGGGAGAGGACGAGTCGATGCTGCTGGCCCGGTTGTTGTCGGATGCCTATTCGTCGGTGTTTAACCGTTTGTCGGGCTTTATGAAGGAAGGGGGAGGATGCCTTACGGTTGGTAGTCATATCGATTTTTCGTTGATGATACCGGATGCAATTCCTGCCGGAGTGTTGGAGAGTTTGTCTCATCTGGTGAAACAGTTGCTGGTATATTATGTGCTGTCGTTGTGGTTTATGGGGCGTAACCGGGAGCTGGCGACGAATTTCTTGCAACTGTGCGATTCGGTGGCAGAGGAGGTAAAAAGCTGTTTACACAGGCGTTTGGTACCTATTACCCGAAACAGTTGTTGGTGGTAATGGACGGAAGATTGCGGCAAAGGGGCTGCCCTATTAAATAGGACAGCCCCTTTGTGGCTTGTTTTGTCGGGATATTGTCAATGATTAATTTTTTACGGGTTGTAACCGGTAGGTCTTGCCGGCGGAGGTTTTTAATTCTATTTCGTAATATTTCCCGCCTTTCTGGGCAATCTTCTTCCCAATGCGGAATGGTTGTGAATATTTGATTCGGCAGGTATTCCCGTTCAGGGATTTTATACGGGCCTGGGTGATGTGCCCATTTTCCCAGGTTACATCCGTTTCGTATCCGCCTCGGGCTCGCAAACCTGTATATTCTCCTGTTTTCCATGCAGCGGGAAGTGCCGGCAACAGGATGATCTGTTCGTCGGTACTCTGGATAAGCATTTCGGCGATACCGGCTGTTCCTCCGAAGTTTCCGTCTATCTGGAAAGGGGGATGGTTGTCGAACAGGTTGTTGAGCGTGGATTTCGAGAGTAAGGCTTTGGTATGGTTATAGGCCTCTTCGGCTTCGCCTAAACGGGCGTAGAAGTTGATGATCCATGCCCGGCTCCATCCGGTGTGCCCGCCTCCCTGGGACAACCGGCGTTCGAGTGTTTTTTTAGCTGCCTCGAAAAGGCGAGGGGTTGCTTCGGTGATTTGGTTGCCGGGGTGAAGTGCGAACAGATGCGACATATGCCGGTGTCCCGGTTCGTCTTCTTCGTAATCTTGGATCCACTCTTGTATGCCGCCTGTTCGGGCTGATATTTGTATGGGTGGGAGATTGCCCAATATGTCTCTTAACGTGTCGGCAAAGGCTTGGTCGGTCTGTAAGATGGTAGCGGCATCTATGCAGTTGTTGAAAAGTTCGGTGATGACCTCTATGTCCATGGTGGCGGCGTAGGTCATTTTAAATCTTTTGCCCGAGGGGTGGATAAATTGGTTCTCGGGGGAGTTGGAGGGTACGGTTACCCATCGGCCCAATGAGTCTTTGACAAGGTAGTCGAGGACGAATTGTGCGGAACCTTTCATAAGCGGATAACATTCGTTTTTTAGAAACTCTTTGTCGCCGGTGAAGAGGTAATGCTCGTATATGGGCAGTGTCATCCAGGGACCTGCCATGGGGAACATTCCCCACTCAACACCGTCCATGACTCCGGTACGGCCGAATACGTCGGTTAAATGGTGCAGCGTCCACCCCCGGGCTCCGTACATTTGCCGGGCTGTTTCTGTGGCTGGTTTTTGGAGCTGCTGCATGAAGCGGTTCAACGGTTCTACTGTTTCGCTCAGGTTGCAGACCTCGGCAGGCCAATAGTTCATTTGCAGGTTGATGTTTGTGTGGAAATCGGAGCTCCAAGGGGCATCGAAGAATTCGTTCCAGATTCCTTGCAGGTTGGCCGGGAGTATGCCCGGATGGCGGGAACTGCTCATCAGCAGGTAACGTCCGTATTGAAAATAGAGGCTTACCAGACCGGGGTCTTCGCCTCCTTCCCGGATGGCTTGTAAGCGTTGGTCTGTGGGTAGTTCGGTTTTCCCGGGTATTTCTCCTAAATCGAGCTCTACCCGGTTGAATAGGGCGGTATGCTCTTTTAGGTGTCTTTGGGTTAATTGTTGGATGGAATATTTCTCGGCGGTATCCAGTATCGTCCGACACTTTTCGGCAGGCTGGATGGTGGCATCGAAGTTCAGCAGATGGATGTTGTAGTCGGTTGCTGCGGTCAGGATGATGGTGGCTTCGCGGGCGCCTTTGAGGGAGAGTTGTCCGTTTTGTGCGGTTATTTTTCCGCCCTTTTGCAAAATCCGGGCTTCTGAGGCGAAACGCATATGTTTTCCGCCCGGGCCTTGTTCAGGGTTGTCTTGATCTATGATTTGTCCGGTCATAAAGAGGGTATTGCCCGACGCAGTAATTTGGGCATCTTGTTGCCGGGTGAGTGATACGGATAGGTTTAGCTTGTCGCGCCCTTTTGCTTGCAGGTGGATGATGATGATATTGTCCGGTGCGGAGGCAAATACGGTTTGGAGGTATTGTGTTTGGTTAGCCTCCCACGAGGTGCGGCAAATTCCGGTGCGGATGTCGAGTTCTCTTTTGTAGTGGCTCACGGGTGTGCCGGAGGGGTATTCGATGTATAAATCGCCGAGAGTCTGGTATGACCGTATGCGGGGCGGTGTTCCCAGTAAGGTCTTGTTGGCTAATTGTACGGCTTCTGTCAAACTGTCGTTCAGGATGAGCCGGCGAATCTCCGGAAGATTTTTTAAGGCTTCGGGATTGTTGTTGTTCAGGGGGCTGCCGGCCCACAGGGATTCTTCGTTTAATTGGATGCGTTCTTTCTGGGGATTCCCGAAAATCATGGCTCCCAGCCGGCCATTGCCGATGGGCAAGGCTTCGTTCCACGATTGGGCGGGTTGGTCGTACCAGAGGAGCAACGGTTGTTGCGGATAGACATTCAGGTGTGGTGCCAACAAAAGGAGCAAGAATAGGAGTGTGTTTTTCTTCATAGCGATTATTGTTAACAAATTGTTTGTCTGAGAAATAGAAAGCCGCACAAAACAGAATCGTTGGATGTCTGTTTCAGAACGGCTTTGAATTTCTTGGTAGCGATATTAGCAGTTGCATCCGCCGCCGCAACCGCTTCCGCAGTCGTGGTCTTCTCCGCAGTTGCATCCGCCGCCGCAACCGCCGCAGCTGTGCGGGGTGATCTCTTCGGGGGTGGCGTCGCGTACCAACAGGACGGAGCCTACGAAATGCAGGTCTTCTCCTGCCAACGGATGGTTGAAGTCCATGACGACGATATCGTCTTTTATCTCTACAACGGAGCCGTTTAGCCGGTTGCCGTTGGAATCCATCATCGGGATGACATTGCCCGGGTAGATCATTTCGGTATCGAATTTCCCGTTTACCAGGAAGGTGCTTTTGGGTAACTCTATGACGTGATCGTCGTCATATTCGCCGTAGGCCTCCCCCGAGGGGATGGTAAAGTCGAACGTGTCGCCGGGTTGTAGTGTTACCAACTGTTTTTCGAACGATTCGAGCATTTGCCCTAATCCGAAAACGAAACGGAGGGGTTCCTTGGATGTGGCTTTTTCCATCAGCTCTTGTTTGCCCTCTTCTCCTACAAACAGATCGTATGCGACTTCGACAAATTTGCCGGGTTTGATAGTTTCCATCATTGTTTTTATTTTATTCGGGTTAAAATTGAGAATACAAATATACGAAAGTTTTTGGGTAAAAAGCACCCAAGTTTGAACTTGCGCGAAAGGTTACATAGAATGTTATCAGGTTCAGAGACAGATGCAGCAAAAAATGTTGCCAGTAGTAAAGATAATATGCGTGGCTTTCTTCTTTGCAGGTCTCTCTTTTAGGGGTAAGTTTTGTCAATTTATATGATTTGCCTCAACAAACAATAGGGAAATATAGGAGATAGAAAAATTTGGGGCGAATAGCTAAAACTGACACCAATATAGAGAACCTTGTTTGCCTAATAACTGGTTGTTCTGAAACGGAAATATGAACAGCCGCAATGATTATTTGACTCTTGGTTCTTCAAAGTCCAGCTATTTCGCTTTTTGGACTGTGCTGCTGAATGCTTCTTTACATTGAGGACACCATGAATTATAATTTATAGAAGGTTTCAAAACAGATGAACGTTGTATGAACTGTCCGTTTTGATAAATCTTGGTCCGGGTATTTGCATATTCATCTTCTGTCTGTTTGATCATATTTCGTGATAGTTTGCGACATAAAGGGCACCGGTTGTTGCGTAATTTTTTGCGATATATAAAAAACTGCCAGGTGTTTGCCAGTAACATGAGTAGAGACAACGACAAAATAACTCCTACATATTCAAGTTCAAGTTCTTCAATCGGTTCTTTCAACACCAGAAACAATAACAATAACAGTGTAGGAATAAATAAACAGCAATAGGCGATGATATTTAATGCTTCGTTGCTTACTTTCTTACAGTACCACAATGGGATAGTCAACAGAAGTAGGACGGTAGGGGAAAAGATTGTTAACATATCTGGTAAGTTTAATATGTTTTAAAACGATATTCTTGTGTAAATAGCGGTCGAAGTATTGAATTTAGAAAGTAACAAACAAGCACATTAATTGCCGTAACCTCTGAAAACAAAGATATTGAAATTTTTTATAAAACTGACGAATACAGAAAAGAAATTTTTTCAATTATATGGAAAGACGGGACAAGCCTTC
The DNA here is from genome assembly GCA_018714665.1 of Candidatus Gallibacteroides avistercoris. Lineage (GTDB taxonomy): Bacteria > Bacteroidota > Bacteroidia > Bacteroidales > CHK158-818 > Gallibacteroides > Gallibacteroides avistercoris. The sequence goes on from DVNA01000234.1 coordinate 6,839, forward strand.
GAAATGAAACTCGATGGGGCTATTGACCCGCAATTCTGACTATCGGGAGATACCGATTATGGGGGTGTTTCTGCAATGGCGGCCGTCAAGACGAAATCGGAATAAAGACGGTAGTGTATTTTATAGTGGACGGCAGGGGTTGTGCGTGTCTGGTATGCCGATACGCTTGCAGCTGTAATGGCAGGATTGATGGGGGTTACGTGCAGGTGTGTCCGGAAATCGACACTGGAGGTTTGCAGGACTTTGTACAGGGACTCTTTGGCCGACCAGAGAAACGTGGCTCCGGTTACGGGATTTTGCGGAGAGAGTTGTTCGGCTTCGTCCGTGTTGATGAATTTTTTTTGTATCCGGCAGATTCTTTCGGTTAGTGTTTCAACATCGATGCCGATGGGTTGGGAGGGATGTATGCCCAATGCGATACACGATCGGGTATGGGATATGGAGATGTGGCCGTTGAAATGGGGTACATAGGGGGCTCCGCTGGAATGGTATGCGAGTTGAGACGGATCTCCGAAAATTTGTTGTATCAGGATACGGACGGTCAGGATTTCGCAGGCTCTTTTAGCCGGTAGCCCATGTATGTCGGGGATGCCTGAACGGGATAGAAAGGAGGTGTCGTCCAGTTGCTGTAATAGCTCTTGGATGGTTTCGGCAGGATTCCACAAGTATATGGTTATGCCGTCTGCGGTACGGAGGGTCTCGGTTAGCGGCATGGTTAATCGGTTTTGGGGTGTATGGAAACCTTTACCTTGATGATTCGGCGCTTGTCGATCTCTAATATAGTGAAGGTGAAGCGGTTGAAAATAATCTTTTCTTTTGCCACAGGAAAGTTCTCTTTGAGTTCGAGAATCAGCCCGGCCAATGTCTCTGCTTCGCCGGAGACTTTTTCAAATTCTGCTTCGTCGGTACCGGTTATTTTGTAAAAGTCGTTGAGTAATGTTTTCCCTTCGAAGATGTAGGTGTTTTTGTCTATGCGGACGAACTGGCGCTCTTCTTCATCGTACTCGTCGCTGATCTCTCCTACGATCTCTTCGAGGATGTCTTCTAAGGTTACGATGCCGGAGGTGCCTCCGAATTCATCGACAACGATGGCCATGTGTATCTTCTTGCTTCGGAACTCTTCCAGCAGGTCGTCGATGCGTTTGGTTTCCGGTACGAAATAGGCGGGGCGAAGGAGGGTTTGCCATTTGAAATCTTCTTTCTCGTCGATATGAGCCAAGAGGTCTTTGACGTATATGATGCCTTTGATCGAGTCTCTCGAATCTTCGAAAACCGGAATACGGGAGTATCCGGTTTCGATGATTCGTTGGATGAGTTCTTTGAAATTCAGGTGTATGTCAATGGCTGCGATGTCTATGCGGGAGGTCATAATCTTTTCTACGGTTTTTTCGCCGAATTTGATGATGCCTTGCAACATCTTTTTCTCGTCCGATTCGGTTACCTCGGTTATTGCCAGTGCTTCGGAAAGTTCGTCCATGGAGATGTTTGATGTTTGATGGCGCATGATTTCCTTATTGACTGTTTGCGAGGTTTTTACCAATATTTTGGATAATGGATAACAGATACGGATAAGAAGATTCAAGATTGCTGCGTTGCGCTGTATTACATGTGAGGGATTTCGGCAAACATATACTTTGGGTATGATTTCACCGAATAACAGCAGCAGAAAACTCAATGCGATGGTTTGTAGAAAAATTCCCGCTATCGGCACTTGTGTAAAGGAAAGTACGGTGGATATGGTATAATTGCACAGGATGATGACTGCTACATAGATGAAATTATGACAGATGAGTATGGAGGCCAGCAAGTAATCGGATTTGTCTTGTAACGCCTGGATAATGGTGTCGGATGCTCTCTCTTCTGCCTCCGTCTTGTCATGGCTCTGTGTAGTCAAAGAGAGGAAGGCGATTTCTAAACAGGAGATGAAGTAGGAGAACCCTAAAAGAATACATGCGAGGGATAATGCGACAATCGCTCCTGAGGTGAGCGGATAGCTCTCTATCGAATGAAAAAGTGATGGGAAATAATCGGTATCCAAGGATATAAATATTAGTTAAACTTTTGCGGCCTTTTCTTATGGGGTGATTTCGATTCCGAAAACAGACCGCCTGGATGACGGATAACTCTGTCATCTTTTGCAAAATTACGGACAAATATTGAATTAGGCAAGTTGAAAAATTGAATATTCGTTGCTTCTCTTGTTTATGATAAAAGAAGCCTATCCGATCCGTTAGATATTTTTTTTGCTGTTTAACAAGAGAAAGGTATCGACGTATATTTCGGTGATGTAGCGTTGTATCCCCGACTTGTCGTTCCAGGTGCGGGTTCGCAGTTTGCCTTCGATATATACCAGGTCGCCTTTCTTGACATATTTTTCGATGTACTCGGCCGTTGATCTCCATGCTACGATATTGTGCCATTCGGTTCGGTCGGGTATTTTTGTCCCCGTAGCCGAGGTATATCCCTTTTCGGTGGTAGCCACGGTAAAATTGGCCACACAAACGTTGCTCTCTACATAACGTATGTCGGGGTCTTGCCCTACATTGCCTACGATGATAGCTTTATTTATACCCATATTTATTCTTCTTGTCGTTTTTTTTGTTGTTCAAAAATAATCTTTTTGGTAAAGAAGAACAATGGAAAAGAGAATGATGTACGATTCTTTTACAAAAAAAGTTTGAATTTCATAAAGAATAGTGTAAGTTTGCATGATTGTAATGCGGCGCGCTATATGGAGAGGGGATGAATACGATAAGTTCTCGCAGGTGCCTGCACAATGAAAACACAATTACCATTAACTTTTAAAATAGTATAGAGAATGAAAAAAGTAAGTTTATTATGCGTGGCTGTTATGGTGGCATTGAGTGCTTTTGCCAAAGCCCCCGAAAGCAACAAGTTGACAAAGAAGGAAAAACGTGCCGGTTGGGAACTGATTTTTGACGGTAAAACGTTTAATGGATGGTCGGGATTTAACCGTTCCGATATCCCCGGGGTGTGGACCATTGAAGATGAATCGATCAAGGTGAATGCAGCTTCGGATGCTAAACGCCGGGATGGAGGTGATATCTATTTTACGCGTAAATACAAAAATTTTGAACTCTCTTTTTCTTGGAAAGTATCGAAAGGAGCCAACAGCGGTGTTTTCTATTTAGGCCGTATTATCCCGAATGTTGCTTTCTTCTGCACGGCTCCTGAATATCAGATTTTGGATAATGCCAATCACCCGGATGCCAATTTTGGGAAAGATGGCAACAGACGTTCGGCTTCTTTGTATGATATGAAACCTGCCGTACCTCAAAACGCTAAGCCGTATGACCAGTGGAATACCGGTAAGATTGTAGTGAAAGATGGTAAAGTAACCCATTACCAGAATGGTAAAAAAGTGGTGGAATTTACGCTTATGGACGATTCTTGGGATGCATTGGTGGAAGATAGTAAGTTTAAAGGGGTTCAGGAGATGCATGATGTCGGTAAGGAAGCCGGTTATATCAGCTTGCAGGACCACGGAAATGACGTGTGGTTTAAGGATATTAAAGTAAGAAACCTCGATAAATAGAAGTTAATATAGTTAAGGAAAGAGGATGTTTCCCAACGAAGGAAACATCCTCTTTCGTTTTTATTACACGTGTTGTTTGTCGGAAAGGATTTTTTGAACGGCATCCATCCGTTGCAGGGTGTCGGAGATGATACTGAAAGAAGGCTTCTCGGGGTTGGCCTGTTTTTCGGTTTGTTTCTCTAAGATTTCGATGCATTTGAGTAGTGTTATTTCGTTGTTACATTCGGGCAGCAGTTCTTCCAATCGGTTGTAACATAGTTGTAATATTTGCTCCTTTTTTTTTATGTATCCGGTATCGGAGCTCTTTCCGGTTGATCTTTTTTTTGCCATAGCCTGTACGATATTGATTTTATAACATCAGCAGACAAAGATATGTATGGATATTTGCCCACAAATGTTGTAAAACCAATTTAAACGATTTGTATTATGTTAGGATTAATTGCCGGAGGAGTTGGTGCCGTTGGTGGTATTTTGGGATCTATTTTCGGATCTCGTTCAGCTCGAAGAAACCGAAACAGAGCACTGAATGTGCTTAGTGAAGAAGAGGACAGGTTGGATAATTTGTTCAACCAAGAGTATTATCAAAATTATTTGAACCGGTCGGATGTGCAAAATATGCTGTCGACGCTACGAACGTACAACAACCAGCAAAGTTCGATGTTGAAAAATAATGCGGTGGTTAGCGGTTCTACGCCAGAGGCCATCGCCGCTCAACAAAAACAACTGGCGGATGTGTATGGACAGTCGGTTAGCGGTATCGCGGCCAATGCGGATAACTGGAAAAGCGGTATCCTTCAAAGTTACAATGCAGGGAAATCGCAGTTGGCCGGTATGCGTTACAATACCTATATGAGTGCTGCTCAACAGGGGAATGCTCAACAGATGTACGGGCAGAATCTGTTTCAACGTGGGCTGGAAAACATCGCCGATTACAACTTTTTGTCGAATTCTAAAACAGGGAGGTAAATCAGATGGAAACGAATACTTGTGAAGGAATGGAGATGGATTGTTCTAAAAAAATCATGGATGCGGTTTTGTCCGGTCAGAGCTTTTATGAGGCGTGCCGACAGGCTTTGTTGGTACAGGAGGGTTATCAACCGGAGTGTAACAAAGGTTTTAAAACGTTGATGGATTTAATCGGTTATAAGCCGGTCATTGGACAGCAAAAGAGTACTTTGAAAACAGGTTTACAAACTGTTGCCAGATTACGGTCTGCCTATAAACGGATGGAGGAAGAGTCCGAATCTTTACGCGATAGATGGTGGGCTTTGTTGTCGGATTGCCGAAATCCGGGGGTGAAGATAGAGCCCGATGAATTGCGGTATATCCGGAATATGGGATGTTCGCTCTATCAACAGTGTTACCTGTTGTATAATTTGTTCTTGGCAAGAGGTATCTTCAAGCGGACAGCCCGGATGCTGGTGGAAGAGATTTGTAAAATAGATGGTCGAAATTAAATCAGGGAAAGATGATAAATAGAAATTTTTTATATCCGGAAGATCCGGATCAGGAGAGTTGGGCAGTACATGACGAAGAGCTGCAAAAGAGATTTGGCAAGAAGCCGCTTTACGGTTCTTGGTGGAAGGGGTTGTTGCAACCGAAGGTTACCTCTGATAAAACTCCTTCTGTGGATGAGCCAGGAAATTATGTGTATGCCGATGGGGAACAGAAGACTGAAACGGATACCGGAAATTTGGGGTTGGAGATGTGGAAAAATTCAGGAAATTCCCTGAATCTTTCGAGAAAGTCGGTTGTGCCGGATACATTGACAGGTTTCGGTGAAGGATTTAAACAGTATGGAAAACGTTGGAAAAACGATATGTCGTACAATTGGGGGCGTGTACAGCGTTGGTGGAATGATGAGGAGCTGACTAAACAAGGATTTTCTTCTATCTTGCCGGAATGGAACTATTGGAAAGAGTTGCGTCCGTCGGATTGGGAGAGTGCCTTAAAACAGATGGAAGAGGAGTATGATGCGGTGAAAAAAAACGCAGAGGAAGACTCTTGGCAGAGAGACCGGAAGGATTGGTTGGAAGGGCGAATAAACGCATTGGAAAGAATGGTGGAGATGCGTAAAAATTCGTATTCGCCTGAGCAAATAGAGGCAGAGATAAAAAACTGGTCAGAAAAAGGTGGCCCGGGGATACAACGTATGAAAGCCGCTCTCAGGGAGGAAGATCGGGAGTTGAAACCGACGAAAGGTTGGGCTACGGTTGGAGATGTTGCTGCCGGAGTGGCACAAAATATGGTTCCGATTGCAGCAGGGGTGGCATTTCCGCCGGCAGCTCCTGCGTTGGGTGTGTTAAACGTGGGGGCGTTGGCCGGACAGAATTATGCCCAGGCTCAAAAAAAGGTAGATCGATACGAGGAGATGAATGATATAAAAGTTCCGGAAGTCGAAAGAATGTCGTATGCATTATTGTCTACCGGGTTGGATTTCGCTTTGGAGACACTGATGCAGGGCAGGTATTTGGGGAATATGGTAACTCCGGCAAAAAGGGCCCTGACGAGCCATGCGTTGGAACAGTTGTATTCCAATCCCGGTGCTCGAAGGGAGATGACCGATCTGGTAAGACGATATACGTCGAATCTGAATAAGGAAACGTTGAAGGGATTGACCAAGGATGTTGCTTTGGAAGGCTCCACCGAGTCGTTATCTTCGGTCGGAAGGGATATGGCCGAGATGTTGTACCTTCATCAGGAAGATTATCCGGAGTTGTCGTATATTTTTAATAACGCTCTCTCCTCCGGAATGAGCGGAATGGCGATGGGCAGCGTGTTCGGAGGTGCAAGTCGACTCGGACAACGATGGTTGAACAATCGCCGGCAGCAATTTAAAGGTTTGGTGAGTGTTGGAGATTGGGAAGGTGAACCGGTGGAGATTACCGGAGAGAATGATCGGGGGATGTTGGATATCCTGTTGCCGGATGGCCGAATAAAAACGGTTGCTCCCGATGAAGTAAGGAATGTCCATACGGTCGATTCAGACCTGCTGGGGAATGGACCTTCTAAGCAAACAGGATTGTATCCGTACGATCCGAGAGAAAGGAAAACGAAAAATAATTATAGAACGGATGAGTTTCTTTATAGAGACCCGGATCGGTTCTGGCAAGCGTTGGAAGATGGGAAGTTTGATTCGCCCGATCACCCCATGACGCCGGAAGAGCGTCATCGTAAAAGGGTAGAACTGGAAAAATTCTGGAAAGAGGAAATGTCCGCCAAGTCAGGAGAAACTGGTCGCAGGGAGTTGGATCAGCGTCAAATCTGGCATTTGTTGGAGAAATATTCAAAATACTCCAAGAAGGAATTGAAAACGTATGCCCAGGATTTTCTGAAAAAGATGAATTTGGATGTGGATATCTATGATACGATCGAGGATATCCCTCCGTTGGATAGATTTCTGATGATGAATAGGGATCTTCATTATACTGGATTCCTTTCGCCGATATCCGGACGACCTGCGATAATCTTAGAGTATATAGATTCTCCTTATCAACTTGAAAAGACGATCTTGCATGAAAAGATTGGACACGAAGGAATCCGGGTTGTATTTGGGGACAAGGCCAATCAATTTTATGAAGATCTGTTCTATTCCATGCCTCCGGATGATCAGGTGAGTTATTTGCGTGAATACGGAAACCCGATAAAAGCGGCAGATGAATACTTGGCGTATACGTTTACTGTGTTGAATCCGGATCCTACCTTCTGGGACGCTTTCAAGGCTAATTTCCGGGATATTATACGTAAACGTTTGGGGCATGACATCCGTTTCTCGGATGAGGATCTTAGGTATCTGATTTGGAAAGCCAAGAGACGGGTACAGGCGGGAGAAAGTTTGGAGGAGATGTTGAAGAAGAGGGAAAGTAGGGCTCTGATTGATAATCAATTTATTAGCGATAAGCGGATACTGAAAGATTACGATTTTGAAGAAGAATATGGACTAAAAAAGAGAGGTAAAAAACGCAAATAAAATGTTTATGTTTTGTTAGGATAAGGTTTGTTTGATGGAAGGGAGATCTGGTTCGGATAACTGATCTTCCCTTCATCCGTTTATATTTGGAGTTTCTGGATGTTTTCAAAAAGTTTTATTGGATGATGATCGGAAAGAGATCATGTTGTGATGTTTGTTCTCAGATTTTGCTCTGATAATAAGAAAGCCTGTGTTTTCACAGGCTTTCTTAGGTATGAGGTTGGGGCTGTCTTTATCGTGTTATTTGTAATAACCGTGTTTTTAGCATTTTCCTGGACAACGGGGTTTTAACTGCTTGAAGAAGTCGTTTCCTTTGTCATCTACCAAAATGAAGGCGGGGAAATCTTCTACCTCTATCTTCCAGATAGCCTCCATTCCCAGTTCGGGGTATTCAATACATTCAATGCTCTTGATGTTGTTTTGGGCCAGGATGGCAGCCGGTCCTCCGATAGATCCCAGGTAGAATCCTCCATGTTTTTTGCAGGCGTCGGTAACAGCTTGGCTGCGGTTTCCTTTGGCCAGCATGATCATGCTGCCTCCGTGTTCCTGGAACAGGTCAACGTACGGGTCCATACGGCCGGCCGTGGTGGGGCCCATGGAGCCGCAAGCCATCCCTTTGGGCGTTTTAGCCGGTCCGGCATAGTAAATGGGGTGGTCTTTGATGTATTGGGGTAACTCTTCGCCCCGGTCTAACCGTTCTTTTAACTTGGCGTGGGCGATGTCGCGGCCTACAATGATCGTACCGTTCAGTGACAAGCGGGTGGCTACCGGGTATTTGGTCAACTCTTTCAAGATGTTTTCCATCGGTTGGTTCAGGTCTATTTTTACGGCATCACCTTCGCCGGCTTGACGCAATTCTTCCGGGATCAGTTCGCCGGGTTTGTCATCCATCTTTTCGATCCAGATACCTTCTTGGTTGATTTTGCATTTGATGTTGCGGTCGGCTGAGCAGGAGACGCCCAGGCCGATCGGGCAGGAGGCTCCGTGGCGGGGCAGGCGGATGATACGGACATCGTGGGCCATGTATTTCCCTCCGAATTGTGCGCCTAAGCCGATTTTATAAGCTTCCTCCAAAACCAGTTTTTCGAGTTCTATGTCGCGGAAAGCGCGGCCGTATTCGTTACCGGTGGTCGGCAGTTCGTCGTAATAATGGGTCGAGGCTAATTTTACGGTCAGCAGGTTCTTTTCGGCCGAAGTTCCTCCGATGACGAATGCGATGTGGTAGGGAGGACAAGCCGCAGTTCCGAGGGTTTTCATCTTTTCTACCAAAAAAGGCACTAAGGTTGCCGGGTTCAATACGGCTTTGGTCTCTTGGTACAGGTATGTTTTGTTGGCAGATCCTCCTCCTTTGGTAACGCAAAGGAATTTGTATTCCATCCCTTCCGTGGCTTCGATGTCTATTTGAGCCGGCAGGTTGCATTTGGTATTCACTTCGTCGTACATGGTCAACGGGGCGTTCTGGGAGTAGCGCAGGTTCTCTTCGGTATATGTTTTGTAAACCCCTTTTGACAGTGCTTCTTCGTCGCAATAACCGGTCCATACCTGCTGTCCTTTTTCGCCGTGGATAATGGCGGTTCCCGTATCCTGGCAAAGCGGGAGTTTCCCTTTGGCCGATACTTCGGCATTGCGCAGGAATGTCAAGGCTACGTATTTGTCGTTGTCGCTGGCTTCGGGGTCGCTCAATATTTTGGCGACTTGCTCGTTGTGCGAACGACGGAGCAGGAAAGAGACATCCCGGAAAGCGGCATTGGCCATGGCCGTCAAACCCTCTTTTTCTATTTTCAGGATGGGTTTTCCTTCAAATTCGCTGACCGATACGTAATCTTTGGTGAGTAAATAATATTCTGTCTTATCAGGCCCTAAATCGAACATGGGTTGATAGTGGAATTCGGGTGTTGCCATATCAGTAAAGTATTTAAGTTTTGTTTTGTCCTACAAAAATACGGAATCTTTTCTATATGGGGAATCTCTTCTGCCTGTAAATTTCTGTTTTGTTTTACGGCTTTTCGTATGGTAAAAAAACAATATTCGAGGTGCTTTTCTTAATTGAAATTGAAGTGATGATTTTATAACATAGATGAATTTCCTATTTGTATTTGCTTTGCAATATCGATTATGAATATGGTAAATAACCATCTATTAAAAATTAATTAAAAACAGATTATGGAAAATTTTATGGAACAGAATGACGAACGGGTACAAAAGACTCCCCGTGAGTTGTTGCGCGAGAAATTGTTGCAGTACTATCCCGACCGGAGAGTGGAGACGGACGATGATCTTTTCGACTTGCTTTGTGAGTATGATTCGCAGATAAGCAGCTGCTATGACCGTCTGAAAGACGGACAATTGAAGTTGGCTTATCTCTTTAATGAAAATCCCAGAGTGGGAGCATTCATTTCAGATGTCGTATCGGGCGATGACGCATTGTTGGCCTGTGTTCGCCATTTCGGGAGAGAGTTATTGGAAAGCCGGGACGATTTTGATACGTTGGACCGGATTCGCCGCGAAGATATGATTTACCGGGAACGGCGTATGCAGCAACGGAAGATGGAGGAAGAACGGGAACGTAATTGGGAGCGCAGCGAGCGGATTATTGCGGCATTCAAAACCCAAAACGGCTTGTCGGACGAATCGTTTGACCGTTTCCTGGAAGAGGTATATGATTTGGTAGAAAGTATCTTCATGGGTAAGTTCTCCATGCGTACATTGGAACTTTTGTATCGGGGGATAAATTATGAGTCGGACATGATGCAGGCCGAAATGAATGGTGAAGTTCGGGGAAAGAACCAGCGAATTCTCCTTGAACGCGAACGGGCTGCCGGCGACTCGTTGCCTTCGTTGCATAACCGGACCTCGGTTGGGGGAATGGACGATGATGACCGATTGCCTCTGTCCGGGTATCGCCGGCAACCCTCGGTATGGGATTTATAACAAGACCTTCGGGTAAATTTATGTATAACTTAAATGATTAAACAAACATGAGAAAAAAAGTATTGCAGTTTTTGAAGTCGGAGAACTTTTTGCTTTTTGCATTGGCGTTGATTGCTATTGCTGTTAGTCTTTGTTCGAATGACGGTGTATTGGTTGCGGCTGTTTTTGCCGGAGCATCGGGTAGTAAAATCGTGTCGGGAGAGTCGTTGACTACCGATATTAGCCGGAAGGAGAGTCCGGATCTGTTGATGAATGAGGTGGATAATGTCATCACGAAAATTCGTCCGCTCTCCACTCCGATTGACCAGATTTCGCGTGTGGCTAGAGCTCGCAAAAGCCAGTCGATGATTGTCGATTACTATTCGGTAGATGTGAAACCGAGTCGTACGACGGTAAAAACCGAGTATACGGAACCGGGAAGCGAAGAAGCTACAACCAATGCCCAGCGGGTGAAACTGGTTACGGCTAATGATGAGATTTTTGAGGTGTCGGAGACGTTGCTCGTACCCGGTTTGAAAGGATATGAAGCAGATGGAACTACTGTGTCGAAATCTGATCTGGTGCTGTATGTATCGTCAAAGGATGAAGACGGTTCCATTTATGTCTACGCCATTAACGGGAAAAAAATAGGTACGATTGAAAATTGTGTACCTTCTCTCTCGGCAGGGCAGGCCATCATCCGAATGGGACGTGCTGCCACCGAATTGGATGTACAGACCGGTCAGTTTGAGGCGTTGCCCGTTAAGGAGCAGAATTTCTGCCAAATCTTCAAAATGCAGGTTGAAGAGTCTACGTTGCAGAAAATTGCCAAAAAGAATGTTCCCTGGCGATTCTCGGATTCGGAAGAGGCTGCCATTTTCGATATGCGTCTGGGTATGGAAAAGACCTTTATGTTTGGCGTAAAACGTCAGATTTACGATGCCAAGAAGAAGGAGTCTGTTTATCTGACCGGCGGTATCTGGTGGCAAGCCGGTAAGGAGTATGAATACGATGCTTCGGCCGGATTTACCCAGAACGACTTGGTGGACATTATGAAAGAAGCCTTTACCGGTAACGGCGGTACCAAACGAAAAATGTTGGTGGGTGGATCGGATTTGATTGCGGCCATCAATAAAATGGAAATTACCAAAGTGATTAATGCCAGTGAGACGACGGCTGCATTCGGGATGGATTTCACCCAGATTGTATCGAAATTCGGGAAACTGGGAGTGATCTTCTCGGAAGTCTTTGATGATTGCGGCATGTCCGGTTACGGATTTATCGTAGATCCTGATTTGATCACGAAATGGTCGCATATTCCGTTTGGAAAAGAGCAGCTCGATCTGAAAAAGGCAGGTATTCGTAACGTGGATGCTACGGTACTTACCGAAGCCAGCTGTTTGACGCTGCGTTATCCGGCGGCCCATATGCGTATAGTTCCTCAAGGAGCATAAGCTGTTTGTCTGGGGCTTGTGATTGATTCTTGTTGAAAGGGCGGATTGCCCTGTATGTTTCATGTTGGTGAGAGATAGGGGGCAATCCGTTTCTTTATTATTAAAATGTAATGTTTATGGATGATATAAAAATATATACGACCCGTCATGGGAATTTGAGTATCCCTTTGTGCGTGGATGGCAAGCAAACCCGGATAAGGTTTGTATCCAAAGATAACATAGTGGGGTTTTATGTTACCGCCGATAAGGCTGTACAGCAGGCGGTGGAATCGACGCCGGCTTTTGGTACTAAAATACAGTTACAGACGTCCGGTTACCGGTCAGCGGAAGAGTTGGAGATTCCGTTAACGCCAGTGCAAGGAATTTCTACGTGGCAGGCTGCCCGAGAATATCTCTGCAATCCGCCCTATTCTGAACCCAAAAGAGGGCTGAATACGCCTGAGAAGATTTGTTCGCGGGCTAAAAAGCTGGGACTTTTCTTCCCAGAAATAAAAGAGTGAGTAGATTAATTTAAAAACAACCAGTTATGCAATATTGTAATTTACACGACCGTTCAAATGGTTTGTTTTTGGGTTATTTTTCTTTACTGGCCGAGGTATTGAGCAAATATCCCGAAGGGGTACCGGAAGGAAGTTATTTCGTCAATGGTGAGACGTTGTCTATCTGGGTATGGAACGATACGGAAAAAGAGTGGATGGATACAAACCGTCCCATGCAAAGCCCGTTATCGGGAGTGGTAGATGATCCGGCAACATACCGTCCTGAGGTAGTCAAAGGGGTGAAGGCCTATTATTTGTATATTTCGCCGCCAGCAGAGAATCTCTGTTTTGTCCATTTCGTCAATGGAGATGAGCCCTTGCGGATAACGGTTGAAAAATCGGCTGTTATCAGCCTGTTTTGGGATGGCGACTTTTGGCACGTTTATTCTACCCCGGTAAAGTTGGAGGCGTTTCAATCGGAGGCTTATACCGATTTTCGTTTTCAGCTGTCAACCTCGGAAGATACCCCTCCTCAGGTAAATCGGCTTTCTGTTAATCCGGGGGATGGCTGGACATCGCAAATCCCGGAGTGGGACGAAGGTATGTTTTTATGGATGATCAGTGCTAAGTTGGACGGTAACGGCGATTTTTGCGATGCCGAAGTCGGTTGGTCTGCTCCTGTTCGTCTGACCGGAGACAAGGGGAGTACCGGACTTAACGGCGAAAACAGCTACTGTATGGTGTTAAGTAACGATAGCCATACGATCCCTTGCCAACAAGACGGTACAGGAGGGTATTACGACGGTGCTCATACTACGTGTTATGTCTTTGAGGGGAGTGTAGATATTTCGTCTCAATACACGTTTAATGTAATTGTTCCCGATGACGTTGTATATACATTGGGAAATCAGAACCGTACAGTGGTGGTCTCCGGGATGGAGGGTGATTCTGCAACCATTACCTTTATTGGCGAATGTCTGGATAAACCGACCTTGGTCAAGGTGTTTTCTTTGGCTAAAAGCAAACAGGGATTTGATGGAGATCCGGCTGTAACGTATCGTCTCTCGGTGTCTGATATTGTAGTGAGGCAAACCTCGGCTGGATTGAGAATGCCTGAGCAATTGACAGCTGAGGCTCTGGTTCAAAAAGCAGGAGAGGTTCCAACTCTTTTCCCGGCATATTTTTGGGTGGAAGGAATAAAAAAAGACTCTTCCCGTACGACGTTGTTGTCAACCACTTCCCCGGTATCGACCATTTCGTTTCCGACGCTGGCAGAATATGACTCTTTTGAAATAACGTTATATAAGGATTATACCCAGGAAGGGGGATTCCAGAACAGGTTGGATCATGAAAATATTCCGGTTTTGTGTGATGGTGCTGACGGAGAAGGGACGGTCGGTATGGTTCTGAGACCACGAGGCGAATGGAGAGAGAACAACATATACGGATGTTTCGAGTCGTACAGAGATGTTGTCATTTACGGGGAAGATCGAAAATATTATGTCGCCAAAGAGGGTATTGGTTCTATTCCGGTGGGGACTTTGCCTACCAATACCATTTATTGGGAACCGTTTGACGATTATGAAAATATTGCTACTGGGTTGTTGTTGGCCGATAATGCATACATCGACATTCTTGGAACGAGCGGTATTCGTATAGGCAATTACCCCAATTGTTGGGAGATGACGGCAGGATCAGTCGTTCACCGGGTTTCTGGGTTGTCTTTAACGGCTGATGGCGTATTGTCTGCCCCGGATGGTTTGCATATAAAGATAGGTGATGATACGATTGCCGATTTTACGGATCAAAAGATTCAAACTTCCGTAACAGAGGTAAAAAGTTATACGGATAATAAGGTTTCAAATCTACAAATCGGTGGCAGGAATTTATTACCTGATTCAAAAGATGTAAGCGATACGCCGTATCTTCATTCAATAGGTTATACAGCTGCATATAGAAATTTAACGAGGACCTTAAATGCCGGCGAGACAGTTATTTTTTCATATAGCGGCGTAACATCGAATAGTGTTGTCGGATTCGCTTTATATAGTTTAAATTCTTCCATAGATGTTTTTCCGGTAAATACTCCGGTAACGTTGACGAAGAGTTATACTTACTTTCGTGTTCGCGTATCCACATCTGCGGCTTTTGCTGCCGATTATATGAAGTTGGAAGTTGGTACAAAAGCTACTGACTGGACACCAGCGCCAGAAGACGTGCAAGCCGAATTAGATAGCAAGGTTGCCGTAACGGTTTATGAATCTGGAATTACACAGTTACAAAGCAGTATAGACTCCAAAGTAAGCCAAACGAATTTTGATGCTTTGGGAAACCGCGTATCTGCTGTTGAAACGGAAATAGTACAAACTCCGAACAAGATAACCCAGGCAATAAAGGAAACCAGCATTGGAGGTGATAACCTATTACCCAATCTACAACAGCGCTGGGCACGAGGCAGGATAAATTCAGGTACCGGAGCTAT
>DVNA01000235.1 GCA_018714665.1 Candidatus Gallibacteroides avistercoris
TATCCGATATGTTACACCGAATTTTATCAATACCCCAAGAAAATATGCTGCCACAATTAGATGCTACCGACGGCTTGGCCGCTGCCCTATGCCACTATTATCAAACTAACAGACCTACGCAGGAAAAGCAATACCACAGCTGGAAAGATTATATACATCAACATCCCAGCAAAGTAAAAAAATAAAGTTTCTATTTCTACTTTATTTAATATGACTGTTTGTAGGTACACCCGCTTCCAAACTTTTTCTACAAGGATATTACACCATAACATAATATAATATGATACCTGATAATATAGATTTTGTTTACATACCGTTTCCGTATAGAGATTTATCCATAAAAATGTTTGGGAGTTATTCTTTCGTCCAAATACGCGTATTCAGATTCATATCGTTGACAATATCCAACAATGCACAGATCATATAAAATTCCTCTGCTACGCTCTCTTTTGACAATGTATGCCAAATACTTGCCTCAAAATGGTTTGCGCTGTCGGGGATGGCAATAAAAACGGAGGATCCCACATAACTGAATTGCATTTTTTGAGAAAATTTTTTATCCAACGCAATCAGTCGTTCCATCATGGAGGGAGTAAGAATATAGCGAGCTTCTATTTCATCGGTCGAATAAGTATCAAAACGGGATTCAAAATCCGGATTTTCTAATTTTACCCGATTACCACCAAATCCGAATTTAAAGATAGAATCATTCTTAACAAGGGTACGACCCATAAAATCTTTATGAAAATCTGCAATAAAAAGAAATCCTTTGAAAAGGAGAGTCCAATACTCATGCTTACGTCCTTTTGAATCGTACGAAACATGACGTTCTTCGGCTACAACTTCTGAACAGATAAAATCCGTTTTATCGATTTTCCCCGAAATCATATCTTCCGAAAAGTAACGATCAGGGGAATGGAACAAACCGCTTATGGTGAACATGGATTCGGGAACGCCTCTACCTGGATTGTAATCCGCCTGCTGGCATAAAGAGGAAACCATCTTCCGGATAATGTTGTTTTTATAAAACAACGATAGTTCTCCCGATTTACTATGAATACAATATATCCAGATTCCAATCGCCAAAAGCACAAAAAGAAGATAAAACTCTTTTAATTGTACAATAAAGCATAATCCGATAAGTAGAACGATCAAACCAGAGATCAAACCGTTCTTAGAACCTTTTGATTTTAATTTCTTTCTGAATTCTTCCAGCTCGTCTAATGCTGGTTTCAATTGTGAATATACCGAAGCAAAATCACGTGGATTCGAGTCCATCAACAATAGAAATCAAGTCTATGAATTAAACAATTTCTTTACGTCGGGATTAACTTGTTCTTCGGCAGGTGTTTCCAGAACCTCTTTCTTGGGGAAATGAAACATCCCTGCTACCAAACTGGAAGGGAATGTCATAACAGCATTGTTATAATCGACTACCGAAGCATTGTAGGTCCGACGTGCAGCCGCCAACTGTTCTTCTATTTCATTGAGTGCACGTTGAAGCTGTAAAAAGTTCTCGGAAGCCTTTAAATCAGGATATTCTTCTGCTACGGCAAAAAATCGACGGCTGGCTTGTGTAAAGGCCTGATCAAAATCGGATTTCTCTTTTTCAGTCAACGAACCGAATTGTTTGGCCCGCAACTCCGATACTTTTGAAAATAAATTTTGTTCGTGTTTGGCATATTGTTGAACAGAGGCTACCAAATTGGGCAATAAATCATATCGTTTTTTCAACATCACATCGATCGCACCAAAGGTATTTTCTATGCTATTACGTTTCCTGATAAACGTATTATACACCGCAACAACATAAAAGAAGATAATTACGACAAAGACAACTGCAAATATCATATCCCTGTAAATTTTATATTTAGAATGTCAAATATAGAGAAAGAAATGAATAAAAACAAATAAAACCAACGTTTTCAAATGTTGGTTATGCCCAACCGAACCCTATGTAGTACAAAGATAAAAATTTTTTCTGATCCGTTCAATACTTCTATATTTTAAAAAATATTTCGTATTTTTGCCGCATAAAAACAGCGACTCTAAGAACCATTATGTACATCTGAATTATGATTCTCTCTCAATATCTAAAATATTCTGTTCTTTTTCTATTTCTGATATTTCTGTCTACCGGATGTAAAGAGTGGCCTTTTCTTTCTCATTATCAGTATTTACGGGGAAAAAGTAGATTATCAATCAGAAGGTTATGATAAATTGTTGGCAAGAGATCCATTCAAGAACTTTTCAACGAACTAATTTAAATAGACGACACACAGATTTTTATAATATTGTATTACGTTTGCCGTCTCAATATCACCAAATGTTTATTTAATTTAAATTCTAATCAACAAATCTCATTTATCCAAAACAAGATGAAAACAAAAAAAATGTTGCTTACACGGCAAATCATTTCCGTTTTAGTATTGATCGTTATAACTGTTCCTGTTTCTGCTCAGTATTTAAGGAGTTCTTATTTTATGGAAAACGCTGCGGACCGCATACAGCTGAATCCAGCTTTGCAGCCTACAAGAGGATATGTAAAGATTCCTGTTATCGGCACAATCAGTGCAAGTGCTAATTCCAATTCATTAGGAACTCAGGATATCATCGACGTGATCGACTCTGACAAGACTTTCTACAACAATGACAAGTTTTACAATAGACTATCTTTGGACAACCGGTTAAATGTAAATTTAACCACTGACCTTATCTCTTTTGGATTCTATAAAGGAGAAGGTTTCTGGTCGGTAAATATCGGATCAAAAATAGACATCAACGCCTCCGTCCCTAAATCGATGTTCGATTATTTACGGATGATCGACAACTTCGACGAATCGTTTTTCGGAAGCACATACGATATCCGCAACGAACGCTTAAACCTGAATGCCTATACCGAAATAGGTATTGGATACTCCCGCCCTATCAATGAAAAACTCACGTTGGGTGGTAAAGCCAAAATGTTAATTGGATTAGGGAACATCGACATGGATGTAAAACAACTGTCTGTTACTGAAAACGGAACAGAATCTATTATCAAAAGCTATGGTACATTAAGAACCTCTTTTCATGGTCTGGGATTGAAAACCAGTGAAGGCTACGATGGAAAAGAATTTGTGAACGACATCGATTTCAACAGTTTCGGAGTAGCAGGCTATGGTGCCGCAATCGATTTAGGCGCCACATATCAATTACTTGACAACCTAAGCCTGTCGGCGGCCGTACTCGATTTGGGATTCATCTCCTGGTCCAAAGGTTCTACCTCCGTTGCAATAGCCAATGGAGAAAGGACTCTCTCATACGACGATCCTGACCAATGGTTCGGCCCAGAAATTGAGGAATCTTATGGAACTGCATCCAATGGCGAGGTATTGGATTTTGATCTGCTCGGATTTGAGCTGCAAGACCAAAAATCACGCACTACATCGCTGGCTTCTACCCTCGTATTAGGAGGCGAATACGCCTTCTTGAATAACCTCCTCGGTGTAGGCGTTTTATCCACGACCCGATTTAACAAAGTCAAAGCGATCTCAGAATTGACTTTCTCTGCCAACTATCGTCCCAAAAGCTGGTTTAATACCACGTTCAGCTATTCGGTCATACAAAGCTGCATGAAATCTTTCGGTCTGGCCATTAAACTCGGCCCATTAATGGTCGGGACTGACTATATGTATTTCGGTAGCAATACCAAGAATGTAAACGGATATCTGGGATTATCCATCCCCTTGGGCAAAGTAAAAAACAGCGATACTCAATCGTTGTAAAAAGCGTATCATACCATAATAACTCTCAATTAAATAACGTATTTAGGGTGATTTTCATACCAATTAGAGATATATTTCCCAAAAAGACTTATCTTTGAAAATTATACCGTAGAAAGAAACAACAACCAAAATTATAATTCAATGAAAAAAATATCCAGAAGAACAGCTTTGAAATCAGTATTAGCTGGTGGAGCCTCTCTCTCCCTCTGCGGGATATCGGCGTCCGGACTTTCTGCTTGTACCGGAACCGACAAAGAAAAAACACCAGTACTTGAACCGTTGAAAGGTAATATTCATCACTCTGTCAGCAAATGGTGTTTCGGTGGATACGCTCTCGACGAATTTTGTGAAATCTGCAAATCTATCGGGATTGAATCGATAGAACTGTTAGACCCCCAAGATTGGCCAATTGTACAAAAACACGGACTCACCGTAGCCATGGCACAAGGGGCTGGATTAGGGATAGACAACGGGTTCAACAATCCGGATCTGCACGAACAACTGATAGCAAGCTATCAGGAAGTCATTCCAAAGGTAGCAGATGCAGGATTGACAAATCTAATCTGCTTTTCTGGAAAGAGAAACGGCCTTACCGACGAGCAAGGATGGGAAAATTGCGCCAAAGGGTTGAAACAGCTCATGCCTCTGGCTGAAAAGCACAACGTAGTGTTAGTCATGGAGCTACTCAACAGCTATGGGCATCAAGATTACCAATGCGACCATACGGCATGGGGGGTAGAATTGTGCAAACGAATAGGATCGCCCAACTTTAAACTGTTGTACGACATCTATCATATGCAAATCATGGAAGGAAATATTATCGATACGATCAAAAATAACATCCAATACATCGGACATATTCACACGGGCGGCAATCCGGGACGAAACGAAATAGACGATACGCAAGAACTGTACTACCCCGCCATTATGAAAGCGATTGTGGAAACCGGATACAAAGGATTTGTGGGGCAAGAGTACATTCCCAAAGAAGAAGACAAAGTAGCTTCACTTACCAAATGTATCCGGATATGCGATGTATAAAATAAAACAAGCCGTACTCCTTTAAAAAATCTGTTCCTCTTTTTAGGAACAGATTTTTTTTACATGACATCGTTACAACC
>DVNA01000236.1 GCA_018714665.1 Candidatus Gallibacteroides avistercoris
TCTAAGACCGGCTGGCTCTTTCTGAATAGCGCCAATCCCCAAGGGGTTCGTCCTGAAAAGCTCGGCAAAGATACTGCCTCTTATCTTCCTTTCCAAACTTTTTATGCTCTTTTTTTACCTATCGTTTTTGAAAATATCACAACAAACTGATTTACAACATCATTTAGAAAAAATTTTTTTATCCCCGACTCATTACAAGGCAAGCAACGCAAGTTCAAATCATAAAACAGACAAAGAACTATTACAAAAAAACCGTTTCAGCAACGACTATTTACTAAAACGGTTTTTGTATGATGCGGGAATAAACCTTTTCATCCTGACAAAACGGGGATGTTCTATCTCCTCAATATATGGTATCCATACTGGGCCGAAGCGCCCAATTGTTCTTCAATCCGAAGAAGTTGGTTATATTTTGCCATTCTGTCGGAACGGCTTAACGAACCGGTTTTAATCTGTCCGGCATTGGTAGCCACGGCTATATCCGCAATAGTGGCATCTTCTGTTTCGCCTGACCGATGGGAGATGACAGCAGTATAGCCGTTTCGCTGGGCCATCTCAATAGCCCAGAGGGTTTCAGTAAGAGTTCCTATCTGATTTACCTTTACCAATATAGAGTTTGCACATCCTGCCAAAATTCCTTTTTTCAAGTAATCGACATTGGTAACAAAGAGATCGTCTCCTACCAGCTGACATTTATCACCAATTAAATCGGTCAGCAGACGCCATCCGTCCCAGTCGTCCTCGCTCATACCGTCTTCTATCGAATCTATGGGATAGTTAGCTATCAATGTTTTCAAGTATTCGGCCTGTTCCTGAGAGGAGCGTTTGGCTCCTGCGGCTCCCTCAAAGGCTGTATAGTCATAAACGCCATTCTTATAAAACTCGGACGAAGCACAATCCAACGCGATACGCACATCCTGCCCAGGCACATAGCCGGCTTGCTCTACGGCTTGAAGAATTGATTCGAGAGCGTCTTCGGTCCCTTTCAATGCAGGAGCGAAACCGCCTTCATCGCCCACGGCGGTACTTAATCCTCGTTTATGCAACACCGATTTCAGTGCATGGAATACCTCTGCACCCATACGCAATCCCTCCTTGAAACTAACAGCTCCAACAGGGCGGATCATAAATTCCTGAAAAGCGATGGGTGCATCCGAATGGGAACCGCCATTGATGATATTCATCATCGGAACCGGCATAACATATGTATTCGATCCGCCGATATAGCGATACAGAGGCACATCCAGATACGATGCGGCTGCTTTTGCAATAGCCAAAGAGACTCCCAGTATGGCATTGGCCCCTAATTTGGATTTGGAGGGAGTTCCATCCAGCTCAATCAACATTTTATCCAACTCCATCTGATCGAGTGCACTTTTACCATGCAATGCCGGAGCAATGACCGTATTGATGTTTTCGACGGCTTTAAGAACACCTTTCCCCGCATACCGGTTCTTATCGGCATCTCTTAATTCGAGTGCCTCGTGACTACCGGTGGATGCTCCCGAGGGAACGGCGGCCCTCCCCCTAACACCCGAGGCGAGCGTTACATCTACTTCTACGGTTGGATTTCCTCTTGAATCGAGGATTTCCCGTCCTAAAATTTTTACAATTTCCATATCAAATCTGTTTTTATGTTGAAAAACAAATTTAAATACCTCTTTGTTGATAAACAATCGATAAATATAGGTAAAAAAAGGATGATCCGTAATGGGATCATCCTTTTTTTTTCAAAAATAAATATCGTAAAATACTATTCTGCCCGTTTTTCTTCTGCCGGTGCTGCCGGAGCCTCTTCAACAGGGGCCGATGCTGCCGGAGCTTCGTTTTCAGCAGCTGCCACAGGAGCAGCAGTTTCTTCGGTCTTCTTTTTAGAAGAACGACGGGTTCTGGTAGCTTTCTTAGCAGCTTTTTCTTTCAGCATATTTTCATTGTAATCAACCAATTCAATGAAACACATCTTGGCGGCATCTCCCAAACGGTTTCCTGTTTTCAGGATACGGGTATATCCACCGGGACGGTCTGCTATTTTAGCAGCAATTTCTTTGAAAAGTTCCGTAACGGCTTCTTTGCTTTGAAGGTATTTAAATACCACACGGCGTGAATTGGTCGTATCTTGTTTTGATCTGTTTAATATCGGCTCAACGTACATTCTCAGTGCTTTGGCTTTGGCAACGGTAGTAAAGATTCTTTTGTGAAGAATCAAAGAAGTGGCCATATTGGAAAGCATTGCATCGCGGTGAGATTTGGTACGACCCAAATGATTGAATTTTTTATTATGTCTCATCGTTTTACTCTTTATCTAATTTATATTTTGAAATATCCATTCCAAATGAAAGGTTCAAGTTTGCCAGCAATTCATCCAGCTCGGTAAGTGATTTTTTACCGAAATTTCTGAATTTCAACAAATCTGTCTTATTGAACACTACCAATTCTCCCAATGTTTCAACATCGGCCGATTTCAAGCAGTTCAACGCACGAACCGACAATTCCATATCCACCAATTTGGTTTTGAGCAATTGGCGCATATGCAACACTTCTTCGTCGAACTCTTCATTGCCATCGGCATCTGTCGTTTCCAATGTAATTTTCTCATCGGAGAACAACATAAAATGATAAATCAGGATCTTGGCGGCCTCTTTCAAGGCTTCTTTGGGATGGATGGATCCATCGGTAGTAATTTCCAGTATCAGTTTTTCGTAGTCTGTTTTCTGCTCAACGCGGAAATTTTCAATGGAATATTTTACATTGCGGATCGGAGTAAAGATAGAATCGATAGCGATTACATTGATGTCGTCATTCGGATTCCGGTTTTCATCCGCGGGGACATACCCACGGCCTCCACCAATGTTGATATCCATTTGGAAGCTTGCGCTGGGGTCAACATGACAAATAACCAGGTCAGGGTTCAACACTTCAAAGCCTGTCAGATATTTGCCGATATCGCCAGCTTTAAACACCTCGGTGCCTGAAATCGTAACGGTTACTTTTTCAGTCTCCACCTCTTCTACAACCTGCTTAAACCGAACTTGTTTCAGGTTAAGAATGATATTCGTAACATCCTCGATTACTCCGGGGATCGTTGAAAATTCATGTTCTACACCATCAATACGAATAGAGGTGATGGCAAAGCCTTCGAGGGAAGATAAAAGGATACGGCGCAAGGCATTACCCACTGTAATACCGTAACCGGGCTCCAAGGGACGGAATTCGAATTTACCGAAAAACGCATCCGCTTCCAACATCAAGACTTTATCAGGTTTTTGAAATGCTAATATCGCCATGGAATCACTTTTTATTTAGAGTACAATTCTACGATCAACTGTTCTTTGATATTTTCTGGAATATCGGCTCGCTCGGGCAAATGCAGGAATTTACCGCTCAATGAGTTTTGATCCCATTCAATCCAGGGATATTTACTGTGATTGAATCCGGATAAGGAGTCGCCAATTACTTCCAAAGATTTTGATTTCTCACGTACACCTACAATTTGTCCGGGTTTCACCGAGAAAGAGGGAATATTTACCACTTTCCCATCAACGACGATGTGTCTGTGTAAAACCAATTGACGTGCTGCGGGACGCGAAGGTGCGATTCCCATACGGAATACGACATTATCCAAACGAGCTTCTAACAGTTGAAGCAACACTTCACCTTTGATACCTTTGGTACGGGAAGCCTTTTCAAAAAGGTTCCGGAATTGTCTTTCCAATACACCATAGGTATATTTGGCCTTTTGTTTTTCACGCAACTGAATACCATATTCAGAGGTTTTCTTTCTTCTATTGACCCCGTGCTGTCCCGGAGGATAATTCTTTTTCGTCAGCACCTTGTCAGGGCCGAAAATAGCCTCACCAAATTTACGAGCAATTCTTGTTTTAGGTCCGGTATATCTTGCCATTTCTAATTATTATTAAAATTATACTTTCTAACAAACCCGGAATCGTGCAGCCGCGATTACAGAGAGGAGATAGTGCAATCTTTTCACAATTCTAGATTCTTTAATCGAAATAGAATACGGTTTAAACTCTTCTTCTTTTCGGAGGACGACATCCGTTGTGAGGAAGCGGAGTAACATCGATGATTTCTGTTACTTCAATACCGGTTCCGTGCACTGTCCTGATGGCAGATTCTCGTCCGTTACCGGGTCCTTTCACATACGCTTTTACTTTTCTCAAGCCAAGATCGAATGCTACTTTTGCACAATCTTGTGCTGCCATCTGGGCAGCATAGGGGGTGTTCTTTTTAGATCCTCTGAATCCCATTTTCCCTGCCGAGGACCATGAGATTACTTGTCCTTCGCTGTTTGCAAGCGAAACAATAATGTTGTTAAAAGAAGAATGAACGTGCAATTGACCCATCGCGTCAACTTTCACATTTCTCTTCTTAGCTGCGACTGTTTTTTTTGCCATATTAACTCTTATTATTTAGTAGCCTTTTTCTTATTAGCAACTGTTTTCTTTCTACCTTTACGTGTACGGGCGTTATTCTTGGTACTTTGTCCTCTTACGGGCAAACCGATACGATGACGGATACCACGGTAACAGCCTATATCCATAAGACGTTTGATATTCAACTGAACCTCTGACCGAAGTTCTCCTTCCACTTTATATTCCGAGCCGATAATTTCACGCACCTTGGCCGACTGTTCGTCTGTCCAGTCTTTTACTTTGATATTTTTATCGATACCGGCTTTTGCTAAAATGGTATTTGAAGCGCTACGACCGATTCCATAGATATAGGTCAACGCTATTTCGCCTCTTTTATTCTGCGGCAGGTCTACTCCAACTATTCTTATAGCCATATAATGAATTATTTATTTTGCAAAAATAATAAATTATCCTTGACGTTGTTTATACTTAGGATTTTTCTTGTTAATAATGTACAAGCGACCGTTTCTTCTCACGATTTTACAATCGGGCGTACGCTTTTTCA
>DVNA01000021.1 GCA_018714665.1 Candidatus Gallibacteroides avistercoris
TGATGACGATGAAAAAGAAAATAAGATATATTTCGTTCCTTCTGGGAGTAACCCTGATGGGGACAGCCTGTTCTGGTGCAGACGAAAAAGCGCAGGCCCGTTACGATCATGCAGAACAGTTAATGAACGAAATGCGCTTCTCCGAAGCTAAATTGGAGCTGGATTCGGTTCGTATTCTGTATCCTAAAAGTTACGAGGTTATTAAAAAGGGGTTGCAGTTAATGCGTACCATCGAGATACGTGAAGCGGAAAGGACAATCTTCTATTCCGACAGTTTATTAAATGTGTTGCAGGCTCAGGTAGAGCCCTTGACAAAGAATTTTGTATTTGAAAAAGACTCTGCCTACCAAACAACGGGTTCGTACATCCACAAGACACAACAGATAGAACGCAATATCGAGCGGAATTATTTGCGGACGCAAGTGGATGAATCTGGTAAATTGCAAATAGCGAGTGTCTATTTCGGGCGAAAACCGATAGAACATCACTCCATGAGACTGGACTTGAAAGACGGGGTGTTTGCCCAAACCGAGGAAATACCATACGATGGCGGGACGAACTATCGCTTTACCGATAACGGGAACCAAACCGAAGTGGTTACCTATACCGGAGGCCGCGACGGAGGTGCCGTCGATGTGATTTGTCTCTATCCCAAAGAACGGATAAAAGTAACTTATCAGGGAAAGTCTCCGTATGTCTATTACCTGGATGAACAGAACAAAAAGGCTATTGTCGAAACGGCCGAACTGGCCAAGGTGCTATCTCAAATAACAACTCTGAAACAAAGCAAGACAATGGCTGAGCGGAAAATAGAGCTGTTGAAAAAACGGATAGAACAGAAAGCGCAAGAGGAAGAGAAAAAATAATATTATAATAGAATGATAAAAAAGAAAGGTCGAGATTAGACGACCTTTCTTTTTTTATTTTAGATTTTTATCGGTTTAACTTAACTGATTGAAGAATAAACTTTTAGCGAATTATTTGAGAAGTAGTGGTAACGAGTTAGCAACCGTGCGAATTTCAGCAATTTGCGGTGCTATGCTGTCAAATAACTCTTTTGAACATAAAAGCATATCATTTTCTTGAAAAAACAATGGTGTTAGCTTGATTTGTTTTCAATATTTTATCTTTTTCTTCAGTTTGTTAATTACAGAAAATAGGACAAGAGTTAATAGATGAACTACATTAAAAAGCAATATGAATGTCCACCAATACAAAGAAGTGCCATATTCGCCTTTATAATGCAAGCAATAAAGTAGAGGAATATTATATCCCGCATAAACAGCCAAATTCCATATCCTTATCCTTACCTCCATCTTGGGTGCAAGTATAAGAATGAATGTCAAGAACATTATGGCATATATCAGCAGGTCGTCTTCACTAATAAAATAATCAAGTATACAGACACTTACCATAAGAAGAATCGTCACTATAATCCATAAAATTTTTGTCAGTTTCATACTGTTCTATGTTATTAAGTTGTTTCTCAAAGTTAACGTTCGCAGTCTTTTTCTGTGGTTCAAACCATTTGATTCAAGCCATTCATTCCGGTATTCTGTTCGAGACTCTGGCGTATAATCCTCATTACTCCATTCCACCCCACAATATGGGCAAATATCATATGTCGGAGTTTTTTCCGTTATCTCCCCACGACTTATAATTACCTAAAGGATAGCCGCAGACATGGCAGAAATTATTTCTGTCAATCAGTTTCATGTCAGAAGTATTTAGTTGGCTACTAAAATGAGAATCACGCCAAGAACGAGAAAGCCGAGAAATCCGTTGGCAAAATTGTTGTCGGCATAGTCTATGACACTGATATCTTCCGAGCCATAACGATGTATTTATATGAAACTTTCTGCCCGTGCCGGAACAGCCGAAGACACCCATACCAAAGTCCGGCTCCAAGATGCAGGATAACCGTGCGAAGCCAATAATATGAACTTGTGAACAAAATAACAATCGCCGCTATGATTATTTTGAAGATGAAAATGACTCTATCCTTCATTGTTTGCCTCCTTTCTGCCAAAGACATATAAACAGGAATATTGCCAATGCAAAGTTTAGCCACATTCCAAATGACAATGAGTCAATACGCATATACATACATTCTTCTAAAAAGTCATTTTCATTGGGTTCTACTATGTATTTCATATCCACATAGGCATTTATCCATATCAATAACTCATATATAACAATCAGAGCAAATGCAATAATACCGCCTATTTTCTGCCACTTTTTCATAAAGAAGTCGTTTGAAATCCACCTGCAAAGTTACAAAAAAGTGCCGTTTCATCAGTCATTTATGGACGGTACTTTTTTGTTTCTCAATACAATAAGCCGATTACAGTTTCATTCCTCCGCCTTTTCTTTGCGGCTGTAAATCCACCACCTCCGCTTTCAGACTGTCGGCGAGTTTCTGTATGTCCCGATAATACTGCTGCGTGGACTTGTGGCAAGTCTTCGAGCCGTCTATGCCCCTTTGCAGCCCGTATTTCGCCATAGCTTCGGCATAGGTATCTTGATAGGACTTTAATTTCAGCCGTGTTAATATCATCTGCGCACAGCCTCACGGTGTCGGTCGGCTTCTTGCGGTATCGCTTCTTCGTCTGCTCTTCCCGTTTCCTGCGCTTGCGCTCTTCCTTGACGATAGGGACGAGTGTAACGTGTATGTGCGGCATTTCCTCGTCCCTGTGCAGGTGAGCCGCCACGATGTTCTCCTTTCCGAACGTGTCGGCGAAGTATTTCAGATTGTCGGCGCACCACCCGTCCAAACGTCCATCTTGCAACTGAACTGTTTAATCTCGCCGTCCACCGTGATACGGCACATCAAAGGCAGGTTGCCGTTCGGCTTTTCGCTGCCTTTCTTCACGTAAAATAGAACCTTGAATGTACTACGCATAACTCACTCTTTTTTGGGTTACAAAATTAAGTTACAGTGAGTTACCAACCACTATGCAAATCTACGCAAATCGCAGAAAAAGAACTTTTTAGCAAGAAATCCGCACCCGTTACGGGAGTAATGAGGTGGTAACTGAACTCTTGCACCGTTTGGCTTCATGTTGGCTTTCCGTTGGCTCTGCCACATAGAAAAACAAAGCGTAACGAACGCTGTATCAGCTAATTCGCTACGCCTTGCTCAAATTTTCTTTTCCTCTATGTGTTTATTTTGTGTCCGTTTTCTTGGAGAGGATGATTCTTTTTTTCTCCGCTTTTTGAAAAAAGCGGAACCAAAAACTTTTTTAGTTGAGCGCTCTATTTCGCGTAACTGGGAAATGGGAATTTGTAATTGAATTCTCTGTTGCCTGGGCTACAATTTACGAACCACATTCATTAATTGCTCTCCTAACCCAATGGTATATCCTTGCGAGAAATAGACTACCCGGTTAAACGTATCGGCTATCAAAAACAGTGGAAGATTTTCTTTTCCTGTCAACTTCATATTTTCAACAATCATTCGTTGTACGGAACCATCGTCGTCTATGCCATAGACAATATTTTTCGGTAATCCCGGGAAATCGCTCTGCTTGAACTTCTGCATCTGATCTCGGGATGGAAACAGCAATATCATCTTCCTCCCCCAGGCATCAAAATCCGCAGCAACCGCAGCAATATCGCGTAAAGCATGATTGGTGGGCTCTTGGTTTACGCCCAATATCCCTACAACGAAATAACCTCGTCCAGTCGTATTCAACACCGTAGCAGGAGTCTCTTCTTCACCGGTTAATGCT
Organism: Candidatus Gallibacteroides avistercoris; assembly: GCA_018714665.1. Taxonomy (GTDB): domain Bacteria; phylum Bacteroidota; class Bacteroidia; order Bacteroidales; family CHK158-818; genus Gallibacteroides; species Gallibacteroides avistercoris. The sequence continues at coordinate 3,732 of DVNA01000021.1, forward strand.
GTAAATCCTGCCTCGGAATTAAACGACCCGATCACCTGAACATCTTTATTGTTTTCCCGCATAACCAAATCTACGGTCGTCGTCTCTCCCTCTTTTATTTCAAAAAACAGGAGACGGCTCAATACTGACCCGCTCGCCATACGGGTTCCGGAAACCAACAGATAAATTCCTGTATCCAAAGATACAGGTTCCTTGAACGCCACATTCCAGGAACCGGCCTCCCCTTCGGGGAAGGTCAATAACTGTAACCGTCCGTCAACCAACTTCGAGAGGGTGAAATGTGTATAATACTGAGGGTTCGCAATCTGCTTTGAGGGAGTGAAATTGAGCCGCAAACTCCCTTGCGGGGAGAACATCCCGGCTCCGCTTTCAAAATTCACATCCACCCATGTACTGTCGCTGAAATATTGAGTTTTTCCGGTAACGGCATCTATGCGGGCAGGAACGCCACACGAACGGAGTACCGCCACACAGAAAATATCCCGTGAATGGGTATCGGCCCTTCGCGAGCTCCACACCCCCGATGGGACAACCGGAATACGCTGAATATTGAGAGAATCTTCTATTTTTATATAATTTCTACACCATGACACCCATTTCGACGGATCCTCTCTTACTTGACGGATAAACGATTTATCCAGTTTTTTCAGAAAGTTTCCTTTATATTTACTCAACAGTTCATTGGAAATCCGGGGATTCAACACGTATTGCGCCCAAAAATCACGCATCAAAGAGTCGCGACAGGGAAACGTATGTTTCAAACAGTCGTGCAATACATCTGCTGGGGTATCGCGTAAATCCTTGTCAGAAATCACCTCCAACAAAAGCATCGCATCTTCTCTTTTCTTATCCGGGACAGACGAAAGGAAAGAGGTGATCTCTGTATGGTTTCCCCGTGATTTAAGCAAAATCTCAACCGCTTTCGTTGAATCGACACCAACCTCCCGAGCAAATTTGATGGCTTCTTGTCGAGACAGGAAAGTTGAGACATATGCCGTCCGCACCGAATCTTCATATGCCAATCGCTTATTATTTATTTCCCGCTGTTCCGGCGATACTTCGACCGCAAGAACGGCTTCTTCGGGTGGAACAATGTTCAACGATAATCCGGAGAAATCTTTCGGTTCTTTTCTCAACACAATGGTCTTTACCGAATCTTTTTGCAACGAAACTTTTTCATACCCGAACAACCCTCCTTTGGATGCCCACACCAACATATCGCCTTTTCCGGCAGTCAGCGAAACCGTACCATTTGCATCGGTACGTTTATCGGCCACCGTATAAAACTCTCCGTAATTATACACTTTAAATTCTACACGTGCATCTGAAAGGGGCTGTCCGGCAGTATCGCAAACCGTGATCTGTACCTTGGCCGTCTCTGCATAATTGCCGATAATGTTTATCTCTGTATAATTGGGGGTTATCGACATAACCTCTTCCGGGCCTGTATAACGTCCAAAGACCTTGGTATGCATCAACATCCCGCGACTGGACGGAGCGTTGAACCATGCCAGATCCAAAACGGGCTCCGGCTCGCAAGCCCCCAGAAAATGCCATTTACCATCTACCCAGGCCTCTACCCAAGCGTGGTTGTCATCGGTATGGGCCCACCGAGGGGTATAGACCTGCCGGGCAGGAATCCCGACAGAACGCAAGGCTGCTACCAAAAAAGTAGATTCCTCTCCGCACCGTCCGTATGCCGTCTTTACCGAAGCTAACGGAGAACTGGTACGCTCGTCCGAGGGGGCATAAATCACTTTCTCATGACACCAGTGGTTGACTTCGAGAACGGCATCGTACAACGACAGATTTATCACCCTGTCGCGCAATTCATTATAAAATATCCACCGTGAATCATCCAGATTCTCGTTATTTACCCGTACCGGCAACACAAAATGGCGAAAGATATCTTCGGGAATACGCTTTCCCCACGGCATCTCCTTGCGAGCATAGAACGACGAACGTATATTGTTCAGATAATATTCTCCGCTATAATCGGTAACATCCCCTATCGGCATATAAGCATAAAGGAACATCAATGCCTCTTTTTCTTCAACTGTCAAAGGTAATCTTAAAACAGAGAAAAGGTCCCCCTGAGACATGATCTCCTGCTTTTGCTGAAAATCCTGTTCAACCCTATCGCGGTAATTGGGGTCAGTTATAAAATGGTTTTCGCTGCAAGAAAGGAGCAACGGTAAACCCAGAATCAAAGAAAACAGTTTTTTCATGACATTTTTACCTTCCAATATGCTCATATACAATTCCGGTATATTTTTTCCAGAACTTCTATGATCTGTCAAATATAAACAGCATAGTCAAACAATGGCTCTCATAACTTAATTTGCAGAGCCTCTCCTGAATAGTTAATTTGTTTGGACGGGGTAGCGCTATTCACTCCTATCCCGTTCGTTTCATCGACCACTACGATATGGAATGTTTTATCCTTTTGTACACCCGGGAAATCCCCCTTCCGATCGGAAATATTCAGGGTATTCGATTGGTCGTTCCACGTAAACTCGATGGTGGCATATTTCCCTTGTTCGTAATCGTAGGTTTCTCCATCGTCTTCATAATAGACAAACGAAGCATCTCCTCCTTTATAAATTCTTATTTCCACAGGGTCGGTACTCTGCTCATTGGCATACTGGATGGAAGGGCCCATCGGCAGGATGGTACCGGCTTTTACAAACAACGGGAATATATCCAGCGGATACTCTTTGGTTACGCTTCGTCCCCCTTTATAAACGGTTCCTGTCCAGAAATCATACCATTTCGTTCCGGATGGCAGGTAGGTACTCTGCAAGAAATTCTGCTTGTTATCTTCCTGTTCTTTTTGAAGCTCATCCGGAAGCCTCCATGCCAGTTTTACTTCCGATCCGCCTCCCTCCTGGAAATAATCTACCCGCACATCGTACTCTTTTCCTTTTTCAAAAGTAATGCGTTTGGAGACGTGTCTTGCCGGAGCTACTTCCCACGATTCGAGTACCAGTTCGTCGTCAATCCATACCCTGGCTCCGTCATCTACCACAAGGCTCAACTCATATTCTCCCGATACAGGAGGCAGGATTTTTCCTTGCCAACGCATACTGAAATAATAAAACGAG
>DVNA01000022.1 GCA_018714665.1 Candidatus Gallibacteroides avistercoris
TTATCACTTACCCTAAGGTAGATAAAGAAGAGGCTTCCGTTGCAATCCGTACCCACTTGGAAAACAAACACGAAGCCTCCCGCAACGGGGTGGTACAATGCTTATTGAAGAATGCCCGCGGACGAATCGTAGCTGAACAAGAGACTCCATTCTCCTTAAAAGGAGGCGATAATTGCCATTTGGAACAGACCCTGACCATCAGTAAACCTCTCCTTTGGCATCCCTACCATCCCAACCTGTACCAGTTGGAATGTCGAGTAAAAGTTGACGGCAATATAGTTGATTCCCGTACGGAAACAATCGGTATCCGTACCATCCACTATGAACGCGACAAAGGTTTTTTCATCAATGGCGAGCATCTATACCTGGTCGGTGCCAACCGTCACCAATCGTTTCCATATGTAGGAGATGCAGCCTCCAACTCCATGCAGGAACGCGACGTAATCGATATGAAACGTGGGGGATATAACGCCGTACGAGCCGCCCACTATCCCCAAGACCCTGCATTTCTCGCCGCTTGCGACAAATATGGATTGTTGGTGGTTGAATGTATTCCCGGATGGCAATATTTCAACGAGAACCCCTTGTTTACCGAACGGCTCTACCAGGTAGCCAGAGAAATGATCCGCCGCGACCGCAACCATCCATCTATAATCCTTTGGGAAACAGCACTGAACGAAACGCACTATCCGTTAGAAGTAGTTAAGTCTATCTACCAGATCGCTCACGAGGAATATCCCGGCGATCAGATGTACACCTCTGCCGACTATTACAGCCACGAAGAGACAGAACCCTATTACGATGTATTTTATAAACAGGTGGGACGATTCCCCAAAGACGGAAGCGTAATGAGCAACTATTTGGAAGATCAGATTGCGGTCAAACCGCTTTTCACCCGCGAATGGGGAGATGGCGTGGGTGAAAAACCCCGCGTACGGCTGGACGAAAATGAAGAAGAACAGATGCGACAATGCCGTGGACGCTTTCAACAACTAATAGGAAAAGGATATTTCGATTGGTGTATGCTGGATGCAAACCCCCGTATGGGTGGGCACTTCTTATGGAGTTACAACGATTATAATCGGGGGGCCGAAGAGCATACCATGTTTTGCGGCGTGGTAGATGTAAACCGTTATCCGAAATTCAGCTATTACATGATGCAGAGTATGCGGCCCAAAGAGATTTCCCAACCGGGGCTTTATGACGGTCCGATGGTATATGTTGCCTCTTTCAACTCATCTAAACAATATATCACATCGACAACCGACATCCCCGTCTTTTCCAACTGCGATGAAGTTCGTCTCTACCGCAATGGCAAGTTGATTGGCAAACAAACCCGTCAAGAACAAATGGATCGCTACGGAGCGATAATCGAAAAAGGCGGGAGCCCGCTCTATCTATTCAATGCCGGAGATTATGAAAGCGGAGAGTTGAAAGCCGAAGGCCTGGTAAATGGAAAAGTTGTCGCCTCGCACAGTGTACGTACCCCGGGGATACCTCACCATATAGAGATCATCATTCCCGATCATCCGGTCGTACCGGTAGCTGACGGGAGCGACATGATTCCGGTCTATTTCAAGATTTGCGACGAAAACGGTACAAGGGCAAACACCTCCGACGCAGAGATCCATATTACGGTATCGGGCGAGGGGACGTTGATAGGTGATGGAATTCGCCGAATCGGGATAAATCCACAGCGGGCAGAAGGAGGCATCGGTTTTGCATTTATCCGGACAACGCGAAACGCCGGTAAAATTCATATCCAAGCAAGTTCAAATGGCTTGAAAGAAGGTAAAGCCGAAATAAAATCGTATCCATTTGAAGGCAATTACTTGCCCGATGGCCAACACGCAACATTCATCGGAGATGAAGAGACGGGAGTTGTCGTGAAGCCGACCCGTTGGGACAAACAGATTCTTGAAAGGCCGACTGCCGAAATCGAGGCGGTCGAAACGACTTCGACCCAAGAAGGCTATTCGGAGTCGAACCTGATCGACGGAGACGATTTCAGTTGGTGGATTGCCGGTGAAGATACGTTCCCGCAAGTAATCACGCTGACACTAAAAGAACCGACAGAGATCATTGCCGGTCGTATCCGTTTCCAAAAAGACAGCTCTTCATACAAACATCGGGTAGAGATATCCGAAGACGGTTCTTCCTGGGAACTTCTATACGAAAAAGAGTGTACCGGTTGGGATTTCAAACCTGTCCGGATGAAAAAGAAATTGAAGTATTTCAGAATCACAATCGAAAAAGCCTCCGAAGGACGAGCCGGATTAGCAGAGGTTACTCTATACAAATAAAGGAATTTCACCCTAATAAGTAAAGCTATAAGAACAAAAATAACGGGAGGAACGTTTGACTGTCCTCCCGTTACATTTATGGCAAAAGCACCTTACAGACAAACCGCTCAACAACCCCAAACAATGGGGAAATTATAAGAAGGGAAAAAAGATGTACAATGTTCTTTCTTCCGTACTGGCATAGAGCTATCCATTTATACCGTTTATGATGTTTTATTCATTCATCGTACATATTACACACATTTGTTATTGAATGATAAAAATATTATAAGTATCTTGCAAAATGGTTACAAATATCCTCCTGTCATGAATCATCCTGCTCCCAACTTTGAAAATATCCTGAAAGAGATATGTCCTCAGAATATAGAAGAAAAATTGAATCTTCTTGAAACAGTTTGTTCGGCCCGTAAAATCAAATATAAGGCCAATATGCCACTGTTAGACCTCCTCTACATATCACAGCATGAAATACTGTTGGTAAAATGCGATACATTATTTACCTCTGACAAAGACCAAGACTGGCTGGCGGACGAAGAAGTCTGCGATGGAGAAGCCCCGTTATATTTCTCACAAGGCTCCCACCGCGTCTCTCCGATATATCTGCTGCATAAGGTCAGGAAATTCTATTCCAGCCTATTTCCAGCGCCGCAATTCAAAATTCATCTACTGCTTATATGCAACCATACCATCGTTAATTACGACGACATGAAACCGATATGGGACG
>DVNA01000023.1 GCA_018714665.1 Candidatus Gallibacteroides avistercoris
TGTTGGCGTCCGAACAGCTTTTTCAGCAGGTTGAAATAGGCGTCGGCATTGAATACGTCCGAGTCGTTTACCGCCTTGTATGTCAGGAATATGCCGATAGGTAACAGTGCGAACGAACTGAGCCATACCCCGCTCCACGATGTCCACACGCCGTCTCTCGACATTTTATAGCCGGAGTTGTCGATGATATAATAGATGATGTAGAAGACGATTGATACCACCACGGGCATTCCCAATCCCCCTTTGCGGATGATGGCCCCCAGCGGCGCTCCGATGAAGAAGAATACCAGACAGGCGAACGACAGGGTGAACTTGCGGTGCATCTCGACGATGTGCCGGCGGATGTTCTTTTTCTGGTCCTTGACGCCGTAACTTTTGGCTTCGTACTCCTCTTTTTGTTTGTTTGCCCGGGAGATGGCCCGTTCTACCATCGATTGTCTTTTCTGGCTGTTGAGCGTATTGTACAGGCTGTCGATGTTGATAGGCTTCATGCGTTCTATGGCCAGGGTGTCGTATTTTTCGGCAGCACCGCCGCCGGCCCGGTAGATGTTGAAGAATCCGGTTTTCTGCAACGATTTGCCATATTCGGCCCCCAGACTGTCCATTTGTAAGGAGAGCGAATCGGCCGACTGTTTCAACTCCCGGATGTTTTTACCGGAGTAGTGGTCTTGCAGGATCGATTCGTCCATTCGGTTGAAATTGGCGTCAAACTCCCGGAGCATCTCTTTCAGGGTGAATGTCTCGCGCCGGTAACCTCCCGTATTCTGACGGACGTTACTGCTCTCTTCGTTTTGGAATGTTTCGCCGTTGTAGAGTGTCAGGTAGAGGTATTTCTTGTCATCTGTGAATTTTAGCTTCCCGGAGTCGGCAACAATGACGGCCACGTTGTTAAACCCTTTCGAGTTGTCGTAAATCATCATGTTGTACATCATGCCGGTCTTTCGGTTCTTTTTCTGTACAAAGAGGTTGTATCCGCTTATTTCGTCGTAGAACGTCCCTTCCGGAATGTCCAGCTCGGGTGATTTCTGGTGCAGGGATATCATCATGACGTTCATCTTTACTTTGGCGATGGGCATGATGTTGTTTTGGAAGAAAAATGCCCCTACCGTTACGAAGAGCACGAAGATGATGAGCGGTTTCATGATTTGGAACAGCGATACTCCCGCAGCTTTCATCGAGAGCAGTTCCAGCCTTTCGCCCAGATTTCCGAAGGCGATGAGCGAGGCCAGCAACAGGGCCAGCGGCAGGGCGGTAGGTACCAGCGTCAGAGCTACGTAGAAAAAGAGTTCGGCCAGGACGGCAATGTCCAACCCCTTGCCAATCATATCGTCGGCATATACCCAGATAAACTGCATCAGGACGATGAACAGCGAGACGAAGAACGTCATCAGGAAAACCGGCAGGAAGGTTTGTAATATAAATAGATTTAACCGTTTAATATGAAACATCTTTTCCCTTATATTGAGTCGCAAAAATACACTAAAAAAACGATATTACATATCTCCGGCTTCTGCTAAATAGCAATAATCTGCCGATGTTTAAACAAATTATGAAATAGGGTTCCGGAATTTTATTGCGGGAGATAAAATTTGTTTGATAATATTTTGTAATATAAAAATAATTTTTTATATTACGCCCGATGGCGAGGATGTTGTGATTTCATCCGGAAAAATGATGAGAGGGGAGATGGCTAAAAGGCGGGATTGGCATATAAAGGGGAAAATCTTTGTCGGTAATAACATCTAATATAAGTCAAGGTATGAACAGGCAGGGGAAAAACAAATATCTGTCGGCAGTGGTAAAAAGCGGTATCTTTCTGGTATGGCTGTTTTTAAGTTTGCCGGTATGTTCGCAGGACAATCAGCGTAAATATCCGTTTTACAGTTTGGAGTCTGGTTTGGAGTCGAGGCGTATTTATTTGGATACAGTATTGAATTTAATGAGGTCTGATAGATACAACTTGGAGGTAAACTTTCCCGAGGAGGGTTGGACAAAACAGAGCATAAATGTAGATTTTGACCTCAAATTAAATGATGTGATCTGTTCAAGTTATCGGATTGTTTCCGAAGACAATCGGGTCGTGATACTCTATTTTGCTTGGCACGAGGAAGACTCGTGCTCGTGGAAAGAAGGTAATTACGTAGATTATTACAGGAGAACGGGACGGGCCGATACGTTGTCCGAACGAAAAATTTTCTGCTACGATAAGGAATATGCACTGGAAAAGTTCGGGACGGAATATGCCGGACAGTATCCTTATAATGTAGAAGAGTTGAAAGCCAAGGGTTTTGGAGGTATTCGTAATTTGGATGTATATTCCCGGTGCGAGATAGTTTGGTTTTATCATCCCGAAAACAACAATACCCTGGTTTATTTGGAGTATTACTATATTCCGGATGAGTATCCCCGTTATTTTGTCAAATCCCATCCTGCGATGGATATAGACAAGTATATCAAGGAGACCGCGGGCATGATACGCTTTAAAGAAAAAACCGATCTGCCTGATAAAAAGGAGGAGAAAATCCTTCGAGAGGAAGCTAATATCTTAAAATAAGATTATTATGAACAGGCTGGAAAAAAACAAACATCTGTCGGCAGTGGTAAAAAGCGGCATTTTTCTGGTATGGCTGTTTTTAAGTTTGCCGGTGTATTCGCAGGTCGATTTGCGTAAATATCCGTTCCGGAGTTTGGAAGGTTTTGCGTTTGTAAGAGCTGCCTATTTGCAATCGATGGTAGATTTGATGAGGTCTGACAAATACAATATGGAGATAACTTTTCCCGAAGAGGGTTGGACCAAACAGAGTATAAATGAAAAATTCGACCTCAATTTCAATCATGTTACCGATCTGAGTTACCGAATTGTTTCAAAAGACAATCGGGTGGTAGTGTTGTACAGTTTCTGCCCCGATTCATTGGAAAATGGTTTTCCTGCTACATGCAAAGGTTGGGTCGATACCTTGACATCGTCCGGACGAAAAGCTCTGCGTTACGATAAAAAATATGCACAAGAAAAGTTCGGGACAGATTATGCAGGACATTTTCCGCTTGATATGAAACGGTTAAGAAAAATGGGAGGCATAACAATTCGGGATTTGGATGTGTTTTCCCGATGCGAGGTGGTTTGGTTTTATCATCCCGACAACCATACCTTGGTCCAGTTAGAGTATTACTATGATCCGAAAGAGTATCCTCACCCGAAGAACCCGAGACCTGCGATAGATATCGACAAGTGCATCGAAGAGACCGCAGGTATGATACGGTTTAGAAAATAGCCGTAGCGTTGCTTCCTTTCCGTCGGGTGAGATTCGTTACGGTTCTTGTCCGGAGTTGGATGTGGTCAATAAAGGATATTTTTTATACATTTGTCCCCTGATAAATGATTTATTTGTCAGGGGATTGTTTTTGTGGCAGGATGTGTGGCCGCGGAATCTGTAAAAATATATCGGCATGAGAAATTTTTGGCGGGCTTTTCGTTATTTGGTTACCGTTCATGTAGCGGGATTGCTGTTGTTGTCGCTTTTCCGGTTAGTTTTGTTTTTCAAGGGATATGCCTATGTGTCGGGAGAGGCTGATCCGGAAGCGGTTCCGGCGGTGGCTTTCCTGCGCGGGATTTGGTTCGATAACGTGGTGGCCTGCTACGTGCTGTTGCTTCCCTTGTTGGCCGTGTCGGTGGCGGCGCTGTTCAACTACGGTAGCCGTACCTTTTTCCGGATTGTCAACGGCTGGTTTATCTTTTTTTACACCTGGCTGTTTCTGATCAGTGCGGCAGACATTCCCTATTTCGCCTACTTTTTCAAGCACCTGAATGCCTCCATCTTCAATTGGATGTCGTACGGAGGCACTACGCTTGGCATGATGTTTTCGGAAAGTTCCTATTATTCGTCCATTGTACTGTTCCTGGTGGCGACGGCCCTTTTTGTCTTGATCGCTGTCCGGGCCTGTCGAAAAGCGGTTTATGACAAATTCGATGTGCCGGACCTCAAACAGCGGGGCGGTATCTTGGTGATGGCCTGCCTGCTCGTCGGGCTTTGCCTTTTCGGTATCCGGGGGCGTATGGGGTATAACCCGATAAAGGTAAGTGCAGCCTATTATTGTGGTAATCCGTTTTTGAACCAGTTGGGGATAAATCCCGCATTCAATCTGTTGCGCAGTACCTTGGAGGCCTCTAAGAAGGAGAACCAGTATATCCGATTCATGGACGAGGCCGAAGCCTTGGCCTATACGAAGAAGGCGTTGAGGATAGAGAACGAAGATATCGAAGAGCGGGGATTTGTCCGGCACGTGGCGGCATCGGATACGGTGATCCGTCCCAACGTGGTGTTGGTGTTTATGGAGTCGATGTCGGCCGATTTTATGGCGCGTTACGGAAATACCGAAAACCTGACCCCTTTCCTGGATAGCCTTGCCCGTCAATCCATCTGTTTCGATAGCATCTTCTCGGCCGGTATCCATACCAACCACGGTGTGTATGCCACGCTCTATTCGTTTCCGGCCATTATGAAGCGCAATGCCATGAAGGGGGCCGTTATCCAGAACTATACCGGGTTGCCCAATCTCCTGCAAAATGCGGGATACCGAACCCTCTATTTTATGACCCACGAGTCGCAGTACGACAATATGAACGGATTTTTCAGGACAAACGGCTACGACGAGATTTATGCCCAGGAGGATTATCCCTCGGACAAGGTGGTGAACAGTTTCGGCGTGCAGGACGATTTCCTGTTTGAGTATGCTTTGCCGGTTTTGACACGCACGTACGAAGAGGGAGTACCCTTTTTTGCCACGTTGATGACCGTCAGCAACCATCCTCCTTATGTTATACCCTCCTCGTTCTCGCCTCGAAGCGCCGATACCGAGAAACAGATTGTGGAGTATGCCGACTGGGCGATGCGGCGGTTCATGGACGAGGCCTCCCGGCAACCCTGGTTCGACCATACCATTTTTGTCTTTTTGGCTGACCACGGCAAGCTGGTGGGCGAGGTCGATTCGGAGATGCCCCTCTCTTACAACCATATCCCCCTGATGTTCTATTCGCCCCTGTTGCCCTCGCCCCGTACGGTAAATGTACTGGGTGGGCAAATAGATGTTGCCCCCACTTTGCTGGGTATCATGGGATGGGAGTATGAGAACCGGGGGTTGGGGGTGGACCTCCTTCGAGAAGAGCGTCCCTGCATTTTCTTTACCGCAGATGATGCCGTGGGTTGTATAGACGACAGCCATTTTTACATATACCGTCCGGCCGAAGAGCAGGAGTGGTTGTATGCCACCGGGGGGAAGAGATGGGTGGACGAAACGGCCACGCAACCCGATGCGTTGCACAGACTGAAAACCTATGCGTTGTCGATGTTGCAGTCGGCCGAGTACCTGGTAAGCCGCAATCTGACCACCGGGAAATAGTTTCTCTTTCCGTGGTCGAGTAACCGGAGAGCGTTTGACCGAAAAAAGAATAAAAATTTTTTTTTGCTATTCATTTCAATAAAAATAGCTATCTTTGTCGCACTTTGTTCCGAACGCCGTCCGGCGGTAAGGATTAAATGGGAATCAGGTGAAACTCCTGAACAGTCCCGCTGCTGTAAGCCTCAGCAAACGTTAGGGCACTACTTTTGCCACTGTCTGTAAGATGGGAAGGCGCCCCCAACGGAGGTAAGTCAGAAGACCTGCAAAGTGTAGTAATTTCAAAGGCTTTCGAGGATAGAGCTTGAGAACATGACGTAAACGGAGCGTAGTTTACCTATTGATCTTATCGACATTCGCGAAGCGATTTGACTAAGTTGAATTCGTCAAATAGTTTTGTATGTTTTATCGAAATTTCATCACAACCAGAAGGTATTTGTTGCTGATCCTGGCAGGGTGGTTGGCGTGGGGCAGTCTGTTGGCCCAGAGCGGTAACGATACGGTGCAGGTGCACCAGTTGCAGGAGGTGGGCATTTACGGCCAGGCCAAGCCTTCGTCCATCCGTTCGGCCGCTCCGTTGCAGGTGATGGATAAAAAAGAGATGGAGCGTCTTGGATTGCAGGAGGTTTCGGAGGCCGTCAAACGCTTTTCCGGCGTATCGGTAAAAGATTACGGAGGCATCGGCGGGTTGAAGACCGTCTCCATCCGCAGCATGGGGGCGCAGCATACAGCCGTCAGTTACGACGGGGTGGTGCTGAGCGACTGCCAGTCGGGACAGGTGGATATCGGCCGCTTCTCGTTGGATAACGTCTCGCTGCTGACGCTGAGCGTCGGGCAGGCCGACGATATTTTCCAGACGGCCCGTATGGCTGCCTCGGCTGGGGCGCTGAACATCAAAACCGCCGCCCCGCAATTTATCGATAAAAAGTATCAGGGACAGGTGCAGTTGAAAGGGGGATCGTTCGGCCAGATTAACCCCTCGTTGATCTATGCCCACCAGTTCTCCCGGTCGCTCTCGGCCTCTGTTACGGCCGACTGGATGCGTGCCGACGGCAACTATCCGTTCCGGTTGCAGAACGGCGACCAGGTGTATGCGGGCAAACGTACCAACACCGATATACAGTCGTTGCGTACCGAATTGAATCTCTATGCCGACTGGCTCCGGCACGGGACGCTCAACCTGAAAGCCTACTATTTCGACTCCGAACGCGGATTGCCCGGTTCGGTCATCCTCTACAACGACTATTCGGCCGAACGCCTTTTTGACAAGACATTCTTTACACAGGCTTTTTACGAAAACCGTTTTTCGGAACAATGGTCGTTGCGGGCCAATCTCAAATACAACTGGGCCTACAACCGCTACATAGACGTCAACAACAAGTATGAAAGCGGCCGGCAGGTAGATCGTTACACCCAGCAGGAGTATTACGGTTCGGCCACTGCCCTGTACCAACCCATACGGGGGCTCTCCTTTTCGTTGGCACAGGACCTATCGTACAACACGTTGGAGAACAACTTTGCCGATTGTCCCTATCCCGAACGGCTGACTTCTCTGACCGCTTTGTCGGGGCAGTACCGGCACCGGCATTTCTCGGTTACGACCAGCGCTCTGGGTACTTATATCACCGAAGAGGTAACCTCCGGCGACCGTCCGGCCGACAGACGCCGGTTGTCTCCCGCCGTCAGCCTGTCGTACCAACCGTGGTTGTCGCAGAATTTCAGGATACGCGCTTCCTATAAGGATATTTTCCGGGTTCCTACCTTCAACGACCTCTATTACCCGCGCATGGGCAATACGACCCTGCGTCCCGAAAAAGCCAGGCAGTACAATGCCGGGCTTACCTGGATGGGGTCGCCTTTCAGCGGTACGTTCGTACGGGCCACCGTCGATGCCTATTACAACAAGGTCAGCGATAAGATTGTGGCGTTGCCTACCCTGTTCATCTGGCACATGATGAATTTGGGCGAGGTGGATATAACGGGGGTGGATGCGACCCTCTCGACCGAGCTGTCCCTCTCCGACGAGGTGAAGCTGCTGCTCTCGGGCAACTACACCTATCAGAAGGCAATCGATGTAACCGATCCGGGAGATAAGAATTACAAGGACCAAATCCCCTATACGCCCGAGCATACCGGCAATGCGTCGGTTTCGATAGAGCATCCGTGGGTAAATCTGTCGTACAGCCTGATGGCCACTTCCGACCGGTATATGTTACCGCAAAACATCGAGGACAACCGGATTTCCGGTTATACGGAACATACCTTGTCGGCCAACCGTACCTTCTCGTTAGGCCGTTGCAAGCTGCGCTTACAGGCTGAATTGATCAATCTGACAGACAAGACATACGAAGTGATCAAGTGGTATCCCATGCCCGGACGTTCATATCGGTTGTTGGCAAGAATAAATTTCTAACATAAATTTTATCAACATGAAACAGAAACAATTTTTATTTACAGCCGCAATGTGCCTGACGGGCGTATTGGGCTTTACGTCGTGCGACGATGACAACGATAACGGAGCGTTGGCTCCGGCTGCCACACCCACCATTGTGGCTACTACCTCCAACATCACCGAGGATATGGCCATAGGCGATAAGTTGATTCTTTCGGTAGAGGCTTCTACCACCGATGGCGGTACGCTGACCTATACCTGGCAGGAATCTTCCGATAACGGAGGCAGTTGGAAAAACATACCCCAGGCCATCTCCGTTGAATATACCAAAACGTTGACCGCCGAAGATTTGCAGGGGAAAATGTTTCGTTGCGACATTTGGAATGTAAAAGAGGGATATTCGGCTGTTTCCGTAAAAACAGAACCGTTCCTGTTGGCCGTGGATGAATATACCACGGGGGTATATGTATTGAACTCAGGTAAGTTCGGAAGCAATAACTCTACGCTTACCTTTTACGATGTAAATGACGGAACGGTAACCCCGAACTATTTCAGGGCCCAGAACGGACGCCAATTGGGAGATACGGGACAAGATATGGTGGTTTACGGCTCCAAAACATACATTGCCGTGTATGCCTCCAACGTCATTGAGGTTATTGACCGCAACGGCGTTTCATTGGCCTCCATCCAACCCCAGGATGCTGGCGGACAACCCCAGTCGCCGCGTTACCTGACCAAAGCCGGTGGAAATGTATATGTAACCTTGTTTGACGGCCATGTGGCAAAGATAGATACCACCACCTTGGCCATTACCGCACAGGTGGCTGTCGGACGCAATCCCGAACAGATAGCCGTTTCCAACAACAAGTTGTTCGTGGCCAATTCCGGTGGATTGGGGTGGAACGATCCCAACCTGGGATACGACAAGACCGTTTCGGTGATTGATATCGCTACCTTTTCCGTGGTCAAAACGGTTCAGGTGGTACTCAACCCGACCGAAGTAACTACCGATGCTCAGGGCGATGTGTATGTTATCTCGATGGGCGATTATGGGGCTATCCCCAATACCATGCAGCGTATCGATCCCAATACGTACGAAGTAACTACCGTGGGGAATGCTACCAAGATGGCCTCTGCCGGAGATAAGATTTACGTATATTATTCCCAATACGATGCTTTCTGGAATCAGGTAATTACCTTCTATGAGTACGATGCCGTTGCCGAAACCATGGGTACAACCAGTTTCATTACCGATGGTACCGTTGTAGAACAGCCTTGTTCTTTGAGTGTCGATCCGTTGACCGGCGATATTTATGTAGGGACATCCGATTATACCAATAACGGCGATATGTATGTCTTCTCTGCCGACGGAAAATTGAAAAATCGGTTTGGAGTGGGGTTGAATCCTATGGGGGCCTACTTCTTGACCAATAAATAACAAGATCATTCTGCCTAAGTGATAACCGGAACTGCGACGGCACATGGTTGGAAGAGAGTTCCATGTGCCGTCAATGTTCTTTTTTGCATTTCTGGGGGATTAGGAATATAGCGTATGGATATTCGACAAAAATTGCATCCGATTATGTTTGCCGGTACGGGAAGCGATGTAGGTAAGAGCATTATCGCCGCCGCTTTCTGCCGTATTTTTTTACAGGACGGATATGCGCCGGCGCCCTTTAAGGCGCAGAACATGGCGTTGAATTCGTATGCCACGCCGGACGGTCTGGAAATAGGACGGGCACAGGCCATGCAGGCCGAAGCCGCCCGTACGGCGTGCCATACCGACATGAATCCGCTGCTGTTGAAACCCTGTACCGATCAGATGGCACAAGTGGTGCTGAACGGAAAGGTCTGGGGCAACAAGGATGCGTACGACTATTTTAATCCCGTTGGACGCGATTTGCTGCGGCAGGAGGTGCATCGGGCTTTCGACAGGCTCTCGGCCCGTTACAATCCCATTGTCATGGAGGGGGCGGGCAGCATATCCGAGATAAACCTGAAAGAGACCGACCTGGTCAATATGCCCATGGCCCTCTATGCCGGTGCCGACGTAGTGCTGGTGGCCGATATCGACCGGGGCGGGGTGTTTGCTTCGGTTTACGGTTCGGTCATGCTGTTGAACGAAGAGGAGCGGAAACACCTCAAAGGGATTATCATCAACAAATTCCGGGGAGACCTCCGCTTGTTTGAAACCGGGGTAGAGATGTTGGAGGCGTTGTGCCACGTTCCGGTGCTAGGGGTAATCCCCTATTTGCCGGATATATGTATCGATCAGGAGGATTCTCTGGTCTTGTCCGGTAAAAACAGAAGCGCTGTTGCCGGAAAAGTAAACGTTGCGGTGGTATTGTTGCGATATTTGGCTAACTTTACCGATTTCAACGTCTTGGAGCAGGACGGACGGGTACAACTGTACTATGCTCGCTATCCGGAGGAGTTGTCGGATGCCGATGTAGTGATTCTTCCCGGGACGAAAAGTACCCTCTCCGATTTGTTGGAGTTGCGACGCACGGGGATGGCACAGGCCATCGTATCTGCTGCCCGGAACGGAAAAACGGTTCTGGGTATCTGTGGTGGCTATCAAATGTTGGGTCAGGAGATTACCGACCCCGATGGCGTAGAGAGCGACATCCGCTGTTTGCCGGGGTTGGGATTATTACCTGTCTCTACCGTCCTGCGGGGAGAGAAGGTAACCCGCCAACAGCAATTTACGTTTTTAGGGAACAATACCCCTTGTGCGGGGTATGAGATACACATGGGCGATACCCGTTTCCTTTCGGAAAACCTTTCCCCGATGAACCGTTGCCGGGAAGGGCGTACGGAGGGGTGCCTCGCCTCGGAGCGGTGTATGGGAACCTATATGCACGGGATACTTGATAACGAAGGTTTTCGGGACTATCTGCTGGCGCCCTATCTTTTGGATGCGGAACGTGCGCGTTTCGATTACGCCGCCTTTAAGGAGGCACAGTACGACAAGCTGGCCGATCATGTCAGACGGCATGTGGATATGGATAAGATATACGGGTTTTTAATAGAGAGATAAGAGAAGATGTTACACGGACATGGCGACGACGCCTATCGTTACGGAAAGATTTTGTACAATTTCAGCAGCAATGTCTATCCGTATGCGGAGCTTTCCGGTTTGCTCCATCGTTTGTCGGAGCATCCCGATGCATTGGCTTCGTATCCGGACCCGGCGGCCGAAACCCTTTCTGCGAAGATAGCCTCGTTAGAACGTATAGAACCCTCTTCGGTATGTGTAACCAACGGAGCGACCGAGGCGATTTATTTGATTGCCTTGGCGTGGAGAGCCGCTCGTTCGGCCGTCGTGGTACCTACCTTTGCCGAGTATGCCGACAGTTGTCGCCTGCATGCCCATCGCTTGCGGGAGTATTC